>NZ_LCWN02000114.1:0-3316 GCF_002078205.2 Vulcanisaeta sp. EB80 | reverse complement strand
ACGCCTACAATAAGGTTGGTGGTAAGACTAGGTACTACCTGGTCGCTGTGGATCTAGGTGATGAGCTCGTACTGGTTAACTCGGCAATTCATAATGACATAGTTGCGTGGTTAGTAAGCAATGGCATTGTGCTGAGGGGGTACCAGGTCGTTAGGAGGGAGCCTGTCTTTGGTAGTGGTAGGTTTGACCTACTCCTAAGGTCACCAAGTGGTAAGGAGGCGTTTATGGAGGTTAAGGGCGTGACTCTCGTGGATAATGGAGTGGCTAAGTTCCCTGACGCGCCCACTACCCGTGGTGCCCGTCATATGCTGGAGTTGGCTAGGGCTGTTGAGCTCGGCTATGAGGCGTACGTACTCTTCCTAGTTCTTAGGTCTGGGGCTATGGTCTTTAGGCCGAATTCGGAGCTTGACCCAAAATTCGCCAAGGCGTTCAGATTCGCGGTGGATCATGGGGTTAGGGCCATGGCGTATAAGCTAGTGTTGACAAGGGATTGGGTGTTGGTTCCAGGTGGTTTTGTTGGTATTGAGTGTTGTTAATGCGGTAGTTCTGGGCTTATTATGTATGTACCCACGTCGGACCTTGGGTTGAGCTCGCCGGCAATTGGTGTTAGCATTAACCTCCTTACCTCATTCATATCCCTCGTCTGAGCCAATACCCATGACAACTTAACAAAGGCTACCTCGGGCAACATATCCTCGGCAGGTATCACACCAAGCTTGAGCAACTCCACACCCCTTCTATACACATTCAGGTTCACCCTGCCGAATATGGTCTGGCTAGTTATGACGACGGGTATGCCCAACTCAACGGCTCTTCTTATTGGGTCTAGAAGCTCCTCCCTAACGTGGCCGAAGCCTGTCCCCTCGATTACAATACCATGGTAACCCCTATCTACCAGGAAGTGAATTATTTCCGGGCCCATGCCTGGGTAAAACTTTACGAACGCCACCCTGTCATCGAACCTATTCATGAGGACCATATCATCAATCCTCGCTCTACCTTGGTAATTACTATTGTTTATCTTGATCTCGAACTTATTTATGTCGACGTAGGCCATGGGTTTGTCATTAATGCTTACGAACGTATCCCTCCTAGACGTATGCATCTTCCTAACCCTGGTACCCCTATGAATGGCTATCAAACCATCATTCGTCGAGGCGTGCATCACGACGAACGAGCCGGCGAATGGTGCACGTGCAGCGATGAGTACGGCAGCTAGCATGTTTTCGAATGCGTCGCTGGAGGGTCTATCGCTGCTTCTCTGAGATCCAACCAGTGCGATTGGTCCTGCCGGATTCCTTATTGCGAAGGATAGTGCTGCCGCCGTATAGTGCATGGTATCTGTGCCATGCAGTACCACCACACCCGAAACACCATCAATGAACGCCTTATACGCAGCCTCAGCAATCTCAGACCAACGCTTTGGTGTCATGTCCTCGCTGAATATCGCCATTAGGTTCAGCATCTCGATATCCGCAACACCCTTAATCTCTGGATACATCGCGTACAAGTCCTCCAGGCTGAAGCTTGGGTATACGGCGCCAGTCCTATAATCGACCTTAGACATTATCGTACCACCAGTGGCCACAAGCCTAACCCTGGGTAACCCCGTCAATGCACCGCTCACAAACTGCCCAATGGGTATTGATACGGCACCCTTTGATTCAACATGCCTTAAAACCTCAACCCTCTCTATGTTGCTTACGTGTATGCCGACGTTATAACCATTATCGAGCTTTAGCACTACCACGTTAGGATCACCAACGCCAGGTCTTGGTAATACGACGCCATTTAATACAGTGCCATCCCTGAGGTACATGCGTACTTCGTCAAATTCCCTAACCCCGCTAATCACAGTTTGTTGGTTGAAGAATTATTTTTACGTTTATCCCGGTACGAGTTCAAGGAGCATGTTTATTACCTTACTATCCTGCTCCGCCGAATGTTTGCTTATTATTACGTACCTAAGCCTCGAGAGTGCGTACTCGCTCAGGAGTCCAAAGCCATTGTTGGAGATGCACAATACCCTCTTGCCAAGTGCTAGGGAGTAATCCACCTCCGTCTTATCGCCCATGTTCCTCAACGTTATTACCTCAATACCATCTGTCTGAATCAATGGACCCTCATCCTTCCTGGTGAGAAGTAATGCGCATTCTCCAGGCTTTAGATCAATCAATACCTTATTGAGGTCTTCATAGTCGTTGATCCTCACAATCCTGACCATACCAATCTTAAGTCGTGGTATCAGCATTTAACACCCAAATAATTAAAATAACTAAGCCTAATAACCCACTTACGTTATGGTCATTATGTGCATAATACTTTAAAGTGCGTGGGCATTGATTATTTTATGGATTATAATGCGAGATTACGTGAAGCCTCTAGGGAAATACTCGAGGGGAGAATAATCGATGATGCAGAATTGAGAAAGGTGGCTGATAAGTACAATATACCCCTCTCGACAGTTAAGACCCTATCCACATTCTACTTCCACGATTACTCAGAGAACCAGGTGTGCATGGGGTTACCATGCTTACTGAAGGGTTCTAGGGAGGTCGCTAAGGAGCTGGATAAACGCGGTATTAAGTATACAATAACGTACTGCCTAGGATACTGCGACAAGGGCCCCGTGGTTAAACTTAACGGTAAACTTCATACATACGTAGACGGAGACTTTAGGGAAATCACCGAGGCGAGCCCTGACTACGTGCTTTCAAACCGCGAATCATTAGGTGATTATTTGAGGAGGGGAGGATTTGGTTACCTTGATAGGTTCCTTAACGAGGATAGCAAGTTTTTCATACTCGAGTTGCTCGTTAAGGTCGGCCTCGTTGGTGCTGGTTCGTTAGTTAGGTGGAAGTCGATGATTAGTAACCCGGATAGACCTAAGTACCTAATTGTCAATGGTCACGAGGGTGAACCAGGTGGTTTTAAGGATAGGCTGATAATGGAGAGGAACCCACACCAGCTCCTTGAGGGTGCACTAATAATAGCCGTCGCTTTAGGGGCTGATGAGGTAATCGTGGCCGTGAATGAGAGGTTCAGGAATGCCAGGCTCTCGCTTGAAAGGTCCCTTAATGAGTTAGGTTCATACTTAGCGGGTAAGGGCTTACTCAATAGATTGCCTAGAATCAACGTATTACTCGTTGGGTCTCCCTACATCGTTGGTGAGGAGACGGCATTAATAAACTCCCTCGAGGGTAAGAGGGGCGAACCTAGACTTCGCCCGCCCGACCCCACGGAATCCGGGTTCCTTGGAAAGCCCACTGCGGTCATCAACGTAGAGGTTGTGGCGGCAGCCCCAGTGATATTGAGG
>NZ_LCWN02000010.1:0-44983 GCF_002078205.2 Vulcanisaeta sp. EB80 | reverse complement strand
GTAGGCAATGCTTAAAGCCGCGAAAATGAACAAAGTCTCAATGGGTTGGTGAAGAATCATTGCTACTGCCGTGGGCAGCTTCTTAGGTGGCCTTGCGGCTGGGTTTGCTGGTGGTTACGTCTTTGGTATCGTGTCTAAGCCGAGGTTTGAGTACCTAGGCATAACCGGGAACTTAGTTCCGTATGGGACAACACAGTACCTCCAGTGTGCTGCCAGGTTTAGGGTAAAATACCACTGGAATCTCGGTGAGAGGTTTGTTGCGAGGAATTCGAGGGGTTGGGTGGGGATTTACGATGGGGATAGGCAGGTCCACGGATCACCAAGCGTCTGGGCCTGGGGCAATGCAGACGGTGTCGACATTGCCGGTGAGGAGTCCCTAATACTCTTCCTAGCGTACCCAGACATAGGGAGCCCAGACGACTAAGTCAACCACATCACCAACCCCCCGGAGCCACAACTTAGCCCCTGATCGACAACCCCTGATAATACTCCTCTACGGCTTTAACCACCCACTCCCAAGTTAAAGTCAATAGGCTTTTAGCTGCCTTTTTCAGGTGCTTATCATTGCCTTCTCAGCTCCTTCCTTAAGGTATCGGCTAAGATATCGAGAATTATCGATGTTATAATCATGCCGGCTGTTAAACCGAAGGGGTACGATAAAAGAATGCTAGTTCCATATAATGTAGAGGATGTAAAGTGTGAATATATGTTAGATAATGAGATAAAGATTGATAAAAGTGCCGCAACGTAGGTAATCACTGCAAACATCTTAATAAATTGAATTATTCTAGTCAGCTCTGCAATATTTTCTGCCCTATTAACGACCCAATAGGTTACTGCGAACATTATTGATGTTGAAGTAATGGCTCCAGCGAATAACATGGGATAGAACTGTAATAGCCCATTAATAGTTGACGTATGTAGTAGACTTGGCATATATAGTAAAAACGTATATAAGAGGTCGGATAGTGAAAACGTAAAGCCAAGTGCCGTTAAAATCATGAAAGGAGGGAAAAAGTGACCAGAATAGGACTTAAGGGAATTGATTACAACCCGAGGTCTACCGATGAAAACTGCGCTGAAAATTAGAATTATCGAAAAATAAATTATGATCATTGATAAAATATAAAGATAGTATGCTAGAAATGCGATTGCCATGGCTATAGCCAGGCCACTAAGTATTAGGACTACTGGAAGTATTAGGACTACCGGCCGCTTTTTCCCAGTCCTTTGAGGCATGCTCATTACTACGCCCTACCTACATTCCCTTATAAAAAATATTGATATGGCGATATCGTGGGGTTTACAACCCATTCTCCAAGACGATACACCCAGCAACTGAGTGCGGCAGTCTCGCGCTGGGCGTCCTCTCTTTAACACTATATTACTGCCACCCAATGAGTGTAAAAGCGACGCCAGAGTACCCAAGGTCTTCTACGGAGCATTAGCGTATACGAGACTAGCCATAAACATGCTGATATACGCATGGGGCTCGTTGGTGGGTAAGTTAAGCAATGAGGAGCTGGAGGATGTTAGAAAGAGGATTGAGGATACGGTAAAAGCCATAAGGAACGATGAATATTAAGTATTTATGTCAATTTCAATTTTAGAATCTGTAACTCCTAGGTGGACCTCGTGGTCCCACCCTACCTCTCCAGAAGGCATATTCGATCAATAGTATTACTATCACTATTGTGTAGATTATCATTACAAAAGCCAGCAGTATGAACGTGCTCGTCGGCACAAAGCCAACACCAGGTATGTAGTAACCGCTGACAGGTATTGTCAGTGTTATTGGTACTACCTGCCCTGACTTCTCCATCGTCAGTATTACGCCTTTCCTAGCTATTGCCCCGTATGAGTAGCCGGTTATGTTGCACATTATTGAGCCGCTACTCGGTATTGGGACAACAACGACCTGTGGGCCGACGCCCAAGTCAACGAAGTGGTTGTCGCATGTGACGTTGATTAATGCCAGCGTAGTTAGTGGCATACCGCTTGCTGATAGTGGCGTTATTATTAATTCGGCGGCTGGTATGTTTACGTATATCGGCATGGTCTTGTTGTACTGGGTTAGTACGTAGTGGTAGTTGTAGTTGAGCGGTATGCCTAGCCAGGAATCAACATGGATATCGAGACTGACCGGGGTTTCGGGGATGACTAGGGAGGCCTCGGCACCAAAGCCGGTAATCTCCGAGCCATTGACGTTGATCACGAACCTCAAGCTCTTAAGGGGGCCAAATGGGCTTGTGAACAAGACATCCGTTGGGTAACAAACACACTCCTGGGCATGGATAAGGAGGGCTAGGGATAAGGCAGTGAGCGCCACGAGGGCAATTAATGCACGAAACCTAAACGTCACAGTAATGATGCGTATACGGGTTAATTAAGTTTATGTTACGTCTATATGTCGAGCCCGTTAACCCTCGGTCTAGCAATATGCCTCACAATAATTTCTCCATTGCTTATGGGTATTTCAAGACTTTTAGAAGTCTTGTGCCGATATTAATTCAGTACTAAATCTATGGCCAAGTCTCGGCTATGTTTGTCTCTACGTGGTAGTGGTAAAGCCGGAGTAGTTCTAATACGTCTACATCTGAAATTTCGAACCTTCTGCTCCCTTTGAGCTTGCTCTTAAGATCCGAAGCGAATAATTCAAATAAATTAAAAAAGTGGCTAGTGAAACTTAAAGGATCGAATTTTGCAGTCCCGATTATGGCATGTGCCTCTGCTAAGTCCACGAATTTGATGGCTTCATCAATGTTGCCTTTCTCGAATTCTTCCCTGGCCCTGAGTAGGTCGTGGAGTATGAGTATGAATCGTAGCCGAGATGTTGTTGGTAACCTCAACTCCACAACGGCCCTACTGAAGAACCCCCAATCCTGAGGCTTCTCATTATTGCGTACGTAATCAATGATTTCTTTAATCAACGCCGGAGGTGCCGACTTCTCCGATGATCCCCCTACCCAGTCTTCATACACCCAATGGCGCCGCAATACCGAGTCTAAATCCGAGGCGATTTCCTTCACCATATTCTCGTTGCCGTTGAGCGCGTTAAGTATACGTTTGCAATTTTTACAACATTGGTTTGAGCACTTCTCCTCTTCGTTAATTCCACATGCAGATTTGCAAGTGATTTGCCCATAGTTGAGGAGGAGCGCCAAGGCTGGTCTGAGGTGGTTAGGTACGTAATACTTAAGTGTATCATAAATATTGCCGCTAGTAAGCCAATCACTAAATTTCTTTCTAAACTCCTCATCAGTTATTATTAGGTTGAGCAGGAGCTCTGTCATGATATAGACATCATCATTACGGGAGAGAGAGAGGAGGCGGGAGCGAATACTCTTTATAAGGGGGGTGAGCTCATCCCATCTTTTGGCTAGGGCCAGGTAAACCGCGTACTCGTATGAGACGCCAAAGACTAAGCCCAAGTACTCAGCAAGCAACCTAAATTGATTCATCAATTCGTTATATAGAGTCTCAAACCCGTTTGCGATTCTGAGGTACCCTTTTATATTGCTTGATTTTGAGATGAGAATCCTCCTGCGCAAAGTGGCGGCGCGTTCAGCAATACCTCTATCATTACCCAACTCTCTAAGTACTATGTTAAATACTTTCCTAGCAACATTGGGTACATTCTCATTGATGTATGCCTTCTTAAACATCGTCTTAGATGATGTTATTGCGTCGAGCTTATTCATGGTTATGTAAAGCTTAATATCCAGGGGCGACCTCACTCTCTCCCCATCAACTTTTATGCGAAATACGTACTTAGTGTAGAAATTAGTGTAGAAATCAAGCCGTAGGCGAGCTCTGGGCTTATCTACACTGCCCTTGCTCAGAACCTTAATGACGTAACCGCCGGGTGCCCTCTGTGCCCTCTCGTACTCAAAAATCAACAACTTACGGCTATGCTTTGGTTTTATTGAGACTTCGGTGTCAGGTCTCTCAGACTCAGAGGATGGTAACCATAGCAGTAACTCATCCTCAATACCAGGATACCCCTTCTCAGTACTTATGAGGGCGTTAACGTTCTTAGCAACGTTTTTGCTGTTGTTCTTAACGCGGATAATTATCCGCCCCTTACTGCAATCATCATTCTGGCACTTAATATTAATACCGTCACGCTCAAGTTCGAGGGCTGCTGCCGATATTAAATAGTTTACGCCATCTGCGAGTAGTGCTATGGCTGGAAGTGTTGAGGACATAATTTGCAGCGTCACCTTCTTGGTACTCATTACGATGTATATGACTATTGCGACGTAAATTATTGCACTAATCTTGATCCCAGCCACAATGTTCTCCTTAACCACAGCCATCGAACGTTGATGGAGTTATTATGGAGTTATTTAAGATTTAAGTCGAGTAAATAAATACTTCAAATTTCATTCACATCCGCATTATCCCGAATTTCATCGATCTTTAATTTCGATTTCTTGGGCTTTGATCGCCTATTCCTGTGCGTGATTTGGACTTCAATCTCGTACTTACCAGCGATTAGGCCGTCTTGGGGTTTATTCTCACAGTCCATTTCAAAGGCCTTCTTAGTAATCTAAGCCATTACTTGCCCGTACTTATTAGCGCAGTGCCATTCAGATACCTTTAGGTATGCTTGTTTATACTGAAGGGGCATTATGGTTATTATTGCGTACCTAACATCGTTTGGTCTGATTACTATTTTCCACTTCCTATCAGACTACATAACATCTTGCCAATCGAGGTACTCATCACTCGGCACATAGCAGTATGAAGAGCAATTAGGAGAGCATGGCCGCCAAACCACCCTAACCTGGAAAACACAGCTTTCAGCCGCAGCCAAGCCCGTGTTCCTGACCCTAAGCCTTAAGTAACCAGCTTCCAGGTCGGTGGTTTCTTGGTCTATGTGTTGCGTGCAGTGGCATGTTGATGCAGTCCTTACTATAAATATGGGCTTCCTAACATCCCCATCCTTAGGTACCTCGATGATTAATATCGGGACGTAGATAAAGTTTTGATAAAGGTAGGTCGCTATTGGCGTGGTTTCTCGGGATAGCCTTAATGCATCATAATGCACCGGTGCCTATTGACTCACCATAATGCATTTACCCTTTAAGCCCTGGCTTTTTCATAACGTGGTTAGGTACAGGATGGTGAGCATTAAGGATGGTGTCTACCAAAGGCTTGGTAAGTTGGTTGTGGGGGCTTTGAGTTTGAGGATAACCCTGGGTACGGATCCTGGTGGTTAAGTATGGGTTCTGGAATGCGTGATTGTTTGGAGCGCTTAGGAACATTGCCTATTTGCACGCCATACACAAGCTAATCGTCATCGACAAACTCAAGAAGCCACCCTTGACCAGGCACAAAACAGCAACACCAACCACAACAAACACCCAACAACACGCACTAAGGCAAACCATGGAGAAACTAGTGAAGGTGGTATTAACGTGAGGACCACAGGAGGCATAATCACCGTAAAACTAAGCATCATTGCGAGAAAGGCCTGCGTGGGTTTGAATCCCACACCACTGAAAACCCTAGTGCTATACATTCCTAGTAATCTACCAACCACATGTTAGTAGGATGCCATTCACACAACCCATCAACAACAAAGCCACCAAGGATTAAGACGCTTAACCCAGCTCGGTCACCCCCGCCGGATTAATGCTTAAACTGCGGTGTTTTTAACTTTACTAGGTCGTTATGTCCCTGCTTACATTCAATTCTAGCTAGAAAGACCTCGACTTTATGCAGTCTCTTTCTGTGGTGTTTGTACATGGGTGGTATTGCTATTGTGACCTTGTCTAGTATGTTCATTGTGCAGCCCCACTCCCTGACCTTTTCCTCGACATAATTTAGCGTGGTCAGTTTGTGTATTGTGTATATGGTATCGCTGTAATTAGTGGCTGTTTTTAGGAACTCGATGTCTAGCCCCTTTCCTGACCATATACCGAAGGGTGGGTTTTGAAATACCACGCCATATCTACCCCTAAGCCCCACTCTCCTGGCGTCCATTACTACGAAATCCACGTTCTGGAGCTCGAATTTGCCTGATACGGCTTTAGCTATGGATACCGCATCCAGGTCCACATCCACGCAGACCACGTGTTTCGCACCCATGATTGCAGCTGCAATTGAGAATCGCCCGGTTCCGCAGCCTAGATCAAGCACTGTTGCATTGTTTAGGTCGTTTCTCATGTAGGCGTCCCAAACAGCCACTGCAACGATGTTGGCGTCGGTCACGTACTGCTCAAGCTCAAGCTTTGGTGCTGTATAGTTTGGGATACCCTGAATTAGGAGTTCCAGGTCCCTCAACCTGCGTATTTCAGCACCTCTGACCATCCTCACCAATCAGCTACCGACGTGGTCATCACAAACCATTCATTACTCCTCAGCACCTAGTTCCTCGCTGGTGGGTATTTTTGCAGGTTTCGCTATACTCCTAACATGCCTACTGAAAGCCGCCTCGGCAATATCAGCGGCTAAGGCCACTATCAACTGCCCCTCATGTATTGAAGCGGTTAATAGGCCGCTTAGGCCCATGCAACCCATGTTTGCAAGCTCCAGCATGCTATTGAGCATACGCTCCCTATCCAGGAGCACCTTTAGGGCATTGTTTATGTTGTTATCGAGGTACGCATACACTGCCTTCATTACGTAGGACCAGACATCCTTAAGCTTCTCACTAATTTCACGCCTGCATTGTGCTGGTTGCGTCCTCATGAAGGCGTTAGATAACCTATCCAGGGCATCTGCGGCATGCTCCAGGTTCTTAACCACTATGGTATCGTCAATGGCCCTCTTCGGGTCCTTGAACGATAACTTCTTAATCGTTCTCAGTGCTAGGAAGTACAACTTATCCATCTGATCATCCAACTCAAGGACCTCCTTAAGCAGATCCAGCTTGTTCGAATTTAGGTAATCAATGAATTTACCAAACATTGAATTGAGTATGTTAGCCATGCTACTGATTACCTCATTAAGATCAACGTTCACCTCGCTTGTGGCGACCTTTATTAGGACGTTACCATCGCCCTCAAGCATCAGTGAACCTGGTAATTTATGCTCAACACTTGAGAACGCCTTCCTAATGGTGTCCTTATGCCCTATTATCTCCACATTGTCGTAGCCCTCAATATAGCTTGCGATTATTATTCGTGTTGTCTCGTCTATTGCACCACTAAGCGATATACTGACCTCATTTGTTTCACCACCGGCCTGGGTTATTGGCTTAACCACAATAACCTTACCGATCAGGCTGACCTCAACAACATCTCCAATACCCACATTGATTGTGTCGAGCCACCGCTTGGGTAGTGTAATGCCTATGCTCTTCTCCCCAATCCTAATAACCCTCCTGTAGATTGACGACACGTTTATAGGGTGTAACTGGGTATAAAAATCCTATGCCCAAGGTATTATCATTCTACCCACTATATATAACCAATCACTACATATATAATTCTTCCACAGATAAAGGAACTACGATATAATCGCAAATATTTATTAAGTGTTCGGGGTATTTATAACTGGAGGTAGTGCCATGAGGGGTCTTAAATTTAGGAAGGTTGCTGTGGGTGGTACGTTCGATACGTTACATACGGGGCATACAGCGTTGATATTTACCGCACTTAATTATGGGCGTAAGGTCTTGGTTGGCGTGACCAGTGACGAGTTTGCCCAGGCCTACAAAACATACAAGGTGAAGCCCCTGAAAATTAGGGTGCTTAATCTAAGGAGCTTGGTTAAGGAGTTGGGTGGTAATGATAATGATGTGATAATTGACGTTATAAATGATCCATATGGTCCAACGATTGTTGACCCAACGATAGACGCCATTGTTGTAAGTCTCGAGACATTGCCAAGGGCTATCGAGATAAATAACCTAAGGAGGGAGAGGGGGTTAAGACCCCTTTACATAATTGCTGTGCCGATAATTAGGGATGGTTTTGGTAATAAGGTTTCGAGTACGTTGATTAGGGATAGGACTGGAACGAAGGGTTTAGGTGACTAGGTTTATACTCATTTCCTCGGTTAACGACTCTATCACCTGGGTTATGTACTCACTGAGCTGCCGAAGGTTTCTTATTGTACTCGTGTCCATTATTACCCTACCAGTCCCCATCTCCTCCACCTTAAGTGGTACTTGGTTTATGTCGTTTATGTTGATGAACCTCCTCACGTAGGAGAGTATTGAGTTTGTGTACACGGTCTTCACGGAGCCATCGCGCCTATACTCAACGATGTACTTGGAGAGTAGGTACTTAACGAGCCTATACGTCTCCCAATCCTCCCTAAGCTCAATACCCAATCCCACACTTATTACGTCCCTGTTTAGGACTGATATGTATGGTGATGGGGTCAGGTCATTCACTAGTAAATAATCGAGCAATTGCTGCGAGACTTTTAACGAGGACTCTATATCCTCAGCATTAGCCTTCTCCTCAATATCCTTATCTGTGTGGTACACATCCCAGTAATGGTCGAGACTCGATACCGTCATTGAGGGTATCCCATTCATCTCAAAATTGAGTGAGTCAAAGTAGGGCTTCGGCAGCTCCCACTGCGCACTCACTAACTGGCTTAGTTGCATTGATAAATCCTCGCTTGTGTGTATCACGAACTGCCTACCAATAACGTCAAGGTTCAACACCGCGTACACATTGTTGAGTAAGCCCCTCCTGCTAAGGTACTCCACGTACCTTGTCGATCCATAGGCCCAATAGAGACTTGCGAAACCTGGGTTACCAGCCTCCTCCGCAGTAAACGAAATAAAACTTAATCCCCTTTTCAAATCACCCCTCCTCCTAAGGGCATTGAGAAGGAGTTGTGCGCCAAGGCCGACGCCTAGGCAATCATCGGCAAAGCCCGTTAGCCAATGATCATGGTGGACAGCGAGCACCACAACCTCCTCCCTATTACCCTCAAGACTCATTATCAGGTTATACCCAGTACCTAGCCTCGTCTCTGAATCACTTATGTACTCTACATCCTCACCAACGTGCTTGCTCAACTCATCACCAACTTCCCTAGACACGACTAGGGCCGGCATTGTTGGTGGTGGAGCCCTATCCCATGAGTAGTCTGGGGTTGCTGTGACGACTATCCTTCTGGCAACGCCCGGATACTTATCCCTGAATATCACGGCTAGTGCGCCCTTCTCCATGGCCTTTATATACACGTACTTGGCATCATCCATATCCTCCGGGAAATCGGTGAGTAATACCTTGCCCTCGACATCGTTTAGATCCATGGTTAATTTACCCCTACCCGAACCGCCCAGCGTCAACGGCATGCCCAATGCCCTGTACTCGTTATTACCATGGACAATCCTCGAGAACCTATCCCTCCAAACCAGCACACTCACTGGTTGTAACTCGTACGAAAGCATGGGATTGTCTACCTGGTTAAGGAGCCATTGTATGAACTCATACTCAGCCAGTGTACCACCCATTAAATCGCTGTATGACGAGCACTTCCTAGCAATATCTAACGCAATTGCTGCATTGGGCACGCCATAAATCAAACAGATTAAAATATAAGTGTAGTGTGATAATTTAAGGGCACCATGATCAATAACGTCACAGGGATGGTTGTCGGATTTTACAAACGTGTGAAGTCTACGGTATTGCTCACGCTACTCATGATGATGATAATCATGAGGGGTAGGGGCTTCAATATCAGTAAAATTTACGACGAATCAATCAGTTTTATCAGGAAGTCTGCGAGAGAGAGGAGATTACGTCATTGAGCAGTTGGGACACGTATTCATAATCCCTCCTACGCCTAGCCTTAGCAAACCTTGGCTTTAAGGCCGGGTTTTCCCTAAGCACCTCCCTGGCAATAATCCTCAATAACGTCATACCCTCACTATTCAAGAAACCATCCGAGTAATAACCGGAGTAAGGGTCCAACAACTCCTCTATGTACCTAAGCACAGCCCTACTAACCATAGTTATTAATTTTTATACGCACCCACCCTATTTATGGCTTCCACGTAATTGCAAGGATCGAACCAACCAACAACAGTATGAAGCCTATGAAGAAACCCTGGCCAAGTCCCCCTCGCCGCCACCTTCATTGGCTTCTCCGGTGGGGTTCATGGGTTTGCCCCGGGCCAGCATTGCGGGGCTTTCCTCGCTGGCCTTGAATTCCTTGAGTGTGGTGTGTAGGATTTTTGCCATAAAGTATGGTATGATCGTGTTTGATTTTCCTTCGTGCTTTCTCCAGTTCATGTTCTTGTTTAGGTTCTTCATGTTCCACCAAACACCCTTTGTCCATGCTTCTGGTGTTAGCTTCCAGGCCATATTCATGACTGAAGCATGGTCTCTATGCACGTAGTGGCCCTTTGGGCAGTAGAGAATGTGCCAATCATTGGTACTCTCAAGCCTTGTGAAATGGATTGGGCATACCCTACTATTGCGGTATGAGGAAACACGAAATATCTTGGATCCACGCTCCAAAGCCTTACCCTCGATAGCCTTCTCAAGCTTCTTAAATGGTGTTTGCTTGATCCTATGCCTCAACTTGCTTCTCCCAACATCCTCAATCATTGACTCCTGTGGGTTACTGCCCAACTCCTCTGTTATGATGATTGCTGGTGTTTTTGTTAGTTCGTTGGCGATTTGCCTGACACGACCAACCTTCCTACCCCTCTCACGCAGCCTCTTCACGCGCTTCCTGTATTCCCTAGTGTTCGTCACATTCACGTATTTGCCATCTGGTAATGTGAAGTGTGGTTTTAACCTCTCAATGATTGTGTTCCTAACCCTTTCATACCTCCTGGCTAGTCTACCAAAATCAGTCTTGATCGTATAGAGCTGTGGCGTTAGGTATTGCCTGTTCCATTTCGCTACTTTGTCCACAGTGGTTTTGATGTCAATCCTGCCCACTGCAACGGTGTTCTCGTTTATGTCGAAGGCAACAATTGATTCTGGCTCCTCCTTCTTGGGCTTCAGCTTGAAGATGAATATGGCGTACCACTTGTTAGCCCTACGCTTAATCATTAGCGTAGATGCGAGCTCGGCTTCACCACTCAATACCCTCCACCAGTATTGCCAGAAGCGCTTGTGTGGTCTCAACCAAACAACCCTACGAACACCAAGTAAGGATAGCTCAAGCCTGACTGGGGCTGTTGAGCGGATAAATTGTTCATAACTCCATGTGAACTCGGTGAACCTAATGGACACAGCCTTAACCTCCGGATAGGGCTTTCTCGCCAAGCCCTTCCTCCTCCTCTCAACGAATGACTTCGCGATTTCGGATGATTGCCTAATTGCTTGGATGATTAATTGTGAGTTAAGGCTTGGGTACTCACTCCTACACCTGTAATAAAACAGCCTATGGAGTTTATTCGCACTCGTAACATTGTTCATAACAGCATATACGGCAACTTCCCTAACAATGCTTAGGTATGCGGCCTCAACAGAGCAAAGCAACTTATTGAGCTCCTTAGTGACCTCCAACTCGACAGCCACAGCTCTACGTAGCATTCACAAGAAAGAGTAGCAACTAAAAATAAAAGCCGCTCACGATGAGACTCACTATTTAGGATTGGGATTGTTCGTGATGATGCGATAAGGGCTGGTCTTAATAGGCTTAGGGCTAGGGTTTGGATTAAGCCTAACAAGGATGGGGACAAATGGCACACGCAGTACCGGCTAAGAGCAACTACAACCACAACAAACACCTAATAACACAACAACACGCACTAAGGCAAATAATAGAGAAACTACCAAAAGTAACACTAACATAAAGCAGAAATTACTCAAATAAATCGCAGAATCGCTTCTGGAGTATAAACGCTTATACGGCTCATCATGAAGAATGCGAAGGCCGACCTATAGCAAAGCCCCGCGGTGCTAGCCCGGGCCAAACCCATTAACCCAGCCAGACGGGCGTATTAAGGCAGGGCGAGGGGAACTTGGCCGGAACCAAACCTATGAAATGCGAAATAATGTGGGTATGCACTAATCATTGCCGCTACTCCAAGGACTATTAATGAGCTTAATAGCATGAATACACTACCTATTAGTGAGAGTATGTAGGCGGTACGTGGTGTAGCCCCTGGTTGTTGGCTCATATGGTACTGAAAAGATTGGTGTCTTTAAAAACCTTATTCACAGGGAAGGTACTTACTCGACTTCCCTCCCTATTAGGTTCCTCGCCACGATTAACCTCATCACGTTCTGCGTGCCCTCTGCGCCAACGTAGTAACTCAATGCCCCAAGTAAAGCCCTAGCTATGGGTGTCTCTTTATAGTAGCTAACGCCACCAAACCACTTCATGACCTCAAGACCAACATCGATTGCCAACTCGACAGCTAGCATCTTAGCCATAGCGCCTGCATTGGCGATGTCCAATATTGATACTGAACTATCACCACCATAAAACCTATCCGCCAACCACGCTGCCTTGTAAATCATCAACCTGGCAGCCTCAAGCCTCGTGCTTAGTTCCGCGTATTTGAAACTGATTGATTGGTATGAGGCTATTGGTTTACCGAACACAACCCTACTCTTAATCCACTCCCTACCCTGCTCAAGCATCCAACGTGCAGTACCCAGGGCAGCTGCGCCAATTATTGTCCTAGCCACGTTGAAGCCCTCCATGGCTATCTTAAAGCCGCCATTAACTTCACCAAGCACGAAGTCCGGATCAACGGGAGCGCCATTGAGCCTTAAGTAACCAGTTGGTATACCCCTCCTACCCCATTCCTCATAATCCCCCGTCTCAAAGCCTGTATTAACAACACCATTTCTCTTAACCATGAACAACATCGTTGTTATTGACCTATGCCTAGCCTCCATAGGCCCTGTCCTGGTTATCGTCACGAAGCCACCACCATAAGGCAACCTGAGGGCTATTGACACGCCCGTTACCATGTTCTTCTCACCCGTCAATAACCACTTGCCATCTACGTACTTAGCCTCTGTCCTCTCACTTGCAACGTCACTGCCTCCCTGGGGCTCTGTGGATGCTATACCAATCCAAGCCTCACCCTTAGTAAGCCTTGGTAGAACCTCCTCCTTAACGCTATCCTTAGCATACCTCTGCACAATGAATGGCCACGCGATCTCGAGCAGGAAGTAAACAGGTACCGCAAGGCTTGGATCCGCATACGCCAACTCCTCCGCGGCTATTGCCGCCATGAGGAATGAACCGTCAGAACCACCATACTTGGAACTTATTGTCAATCCCACTAAGCCATGCTCCGCAAGCCTTGGTATTATGTCGAGTAGTGAGTATTTTCCTTCATCAAGATCGATCCAGTGCGGTTTTATGTAACGTTCACCAAGCTCCCTAACTGAATCCCTAAATAGAATCTCCTCCCGACTTAGATTGAAATCAACCATACGTAGATAATAGGAGGACGGGGGTAATTAAGCATAACCGTAATGGTTGTTAGTAACTTTGTCTCCCAATGGTTTAGGTTTTACCATGCTTAACATGGCTTATGAACAAAAGGGCTATATAGCTAAATAACCAATTTCATACTGTGAGTGTCTCCGGCATTGCCGATTTACCGCTTCACACGGGGCATGTGCCTCCGTGGCTCTACAGCAGGATGGTTAAGTTGAGTGGGTTGGTAGTTGAGTTGCTGGTTGATGAGCATGGGGTTAGGGAGACAATTAGGTTGTTCTCGAACCCGATTTTCTTCCAGGCGTTCAACAATATAATAGGCATGGATTGGGACTCAAGCGGTAGCACAACAATAACCACCGCAGCCCTTAAGGACTCATTATCTAAGAGGGATGTTGGTATTAGGGTTGTTGGTGGTAAGGGTGTTTATGCCCTCAACGTACCCATAGAGATTGATGAGTTGGGTAAGCAGTGGGATGTCGATGCCGAGCTTCTCAAGACCATGTCTAGGTTGTCCGCTAAGATCGATAATACCGCGCTGCAGGATGGATATAGGCTTTATCATCATGCCATGATTATTGGGTCTGACGGTACATGGACTGTGATACAACAAGGCCTTAATGAAAAGAATAGGTACGCTAGGAGGTACCACATTTGGATGGAGAATGATCTACTTAACGAACCGCACACGGGTATTATGGGCATTAAGGGAGAACATGCCCTCAATATGGTTAGTAGGATTAGTGGTGAGGCCAGGGGGACGATACTCGATCTCGTGCATCAAGACACCAATAAGGTGGTTAGGGATTGGGCTTTGGTTAAGGCGATGATTAAGGGTAATGCATCAATACTCACGTACCTAGGTAAAGAGGCACCCAGGTATTACAACCCGTACGTCAGTGGCATCTTTAGGCCATACACAGCTTCAATAAATGAGGAGGCAATCAGGAGGGCTAGGGATGCGAATGACTTCAGGGAGCTGCTGCTCACGAGGGGTTTCGGTCCAAGCACGATGCTTGCCCTGGCATTGATAGCCGAGCTCGTATACAGGGATAGGGTTGATTGGGAGGATCCAGCGAACATAGACCCGAGGAGGTACGCCTTCGCCCTCGGTGGTAAGGATGGCTCACCATACCCAGTGAATAAGGAGGTTTATGATGCCGTCATTGATGTAATACAGGCCATAGTGGATAGGGCAAGGCAGGATAGGGGATTAACCATTTACCTAAGGCACTTGGCCAATGTTGCTAGGCAATTAAACTTACCAACCGATCTAGTGCGCCCCACACCGCCATAGTTATGATTGTGCCATCAGGATATAGGTAACCTCATCATTAACTATACCACGTACGTTAACCCCAAGACCCCTTAATTCATTAATTACGGCATTAAGGTCGGTGTCTGGGTGAGCCAGTATGGAAAGCCTTGGTGAGTTTGATTCACGGAGTAAATAAACGACACCATCCACCGAATCCACGATCATGCTCGATACCTGATCCACATTGACGTATTCACCACCTATGTTGAGTATTACCTTTCTAAGGAATAATCCAATGCCCATTGATAGTATGAACTCGGCTATGTCACCGAATTTGATGCGATCCGTATCGTAAGTGATCACTAGATCATTATCAAAGAATTTCATTAGTAATACTCCATCAATTGTCGATAGAGACTTCAGGATCAAATCCATGCAATCCCTACAACCGGCTTGAATCCTCACCGATCTCGTTACCTCAACCACAGGTGTTGAGAGTTGGTCTAGAAATAAGGTTTGCCACTATACGCTAATTAGGTAGTTCATATGCCTCGTATCAAAGAGCGCCTCATTTATTAGATGCAGCCTCATTAGGCGAATTGAGTAGTATTTACCACCACAGACTGGGCACTTCCTTGATTTAGGCATTTTACTGCACTCACTACGTAGATGCGCGTATAAATCCGCTATCGTATCGAAAGAACGCCCACATAATTTACATGCTGGCATATCACTCTTCTTGGACGGTTCTTGTTAGGCTCTTAAACATTACCTTTATTGCTTAAGGCAGGGTTGGTTAATGGCTGCCTCGATGTTCATGATTCACCTAAGGCTTTACGTGATCATCATAGGCATTCTTAACCAACAGACCTCACGAGGTCTGGGTAGTATTCGCGAAGTACCCTTCTAATGTCGACCCTGGGCACGAAGGTTAGTATGGCGCTTAATCCGATGAGGTAAAATCGCTCCTTATCTGAGTTGTATAAGTCATAGACTTGGGCGAACTTAGCCTTGAACTCATCATACTCCTTCTCATCTATCTCCTTACCCCTTGGATCGCTTACGAAGTCTATTAAATCCCTAATGTCACTACCGAACAACCAGCCGTTAACACCATCAATCACCAACTCAACAACTGCGCCATCTCTTGATGCAACGCTTGGCACGCCATTCACCGCAGCCTTCATGAAGCTTGTACCACTGGCTTCCCAACCTGGGAATGGGGTGAAAAGCAGTGTATCAACACCCTTGAGTATTGTTTTTGCCTTAAT
Source organism: Vulcanisaeta sp. EB80 (assembly GCF_002078205.2). Lineage (NCBI taxonomy): Archaea > Thermoproteati > Thermoproteota > Thermoprotei > Thermoproteales > Thermoproteaceae > Vulcanisaeta > Vulcanisaeta sp. EB80. Next base: position 29,116 of record NZ_LCWN02000010.1, on the reverse strand, counting down.
AACGTCGTAATCATGCACATACACCACATTCTTGAACTTCCTATGCAACTCCCTAAACTTCTTCATGTACACCAAACCATCCTTATCCATGGGGTGGGACTTACCGCCAAGTATGAAAACCACGTCATTGAACTCGCCCTCCTCTATTAACTTGGCTACAAAATGGGGTCTCTTGTACAGCGTCATTCTCCTAATCCACGCAACCACGAGCGTGTTGTCATTAAGCTCAATGGGCTTATACGACCTAACTAACCCAAGCAATTCATTCTTTAACCTGGACTTTATGAGCCTTAAACCATTAGTCGTTAGTGAACCCCTCTCATATAGCATTCTAATCTCTGGGTCCATCCATCTGTCCAGGTCGATACCATTAGTTATGAACCTAGCCTTGTCCATGAAGTGTGGTATTACCTTCCTCATTATGTCATAATGCTTAGAGGAAACCATAATCACCTCCCAAGCCATAGCCGCACCAATACTCGTTAAAACCACGGGATCCTCAATGAACCTATAACCAGTCTCCTCCTCAAAGAGTCTATTGGGAAATGATGGGTGACCCCACGGACCTGGTGTGTGAATTATTAATCTATACCTACCTGGTATCTTCAATATTATTGGAACCATCGCCGCATAAGCCTCCTGAAGATCTATGTATCTAACATTCTCAAGACCGATGTTCCTCCTGACGAACTCCACAGCGCCCCTGGCTAGGAAAACGTACTTTAGGAACTTCTCCTCAACACTACCCTCTATGTATATTCTATCCACGAGCTTCAACGCCCAATCAGGACCTCTAGGTTCAAGGAATACGGCATGCGCAGTACCTAGTCGATACTCCCACGCATTAACCTCCACATCCTCACCCCGTAGTTTCACGATAAAGGTGTCAGTCAGCCTTAACTCATCAAGTAATGACCTAGGTTGGGGTTGAGGCTTAGGTACTGGGTTATCGTTTTCGTCGAAGTCATAATCGACATAACCATTCCTATAGAGGAGAGTTATTACGTAGTAATTAAGCCCAAGCCTAGCCGCACCATAGAACTTGTCACCCTCTAGTACACCAAGGCCACCAGCGTATGTGTAACCCCTATCTAACGCGAGGTCTGGTGTTATGCTTACTATGACGCTTGGATCATCACCCATTGAGACACCCATAGGTATTGACTTATTAAAGCTGTTTGTTACTTAAGTTGCATCCTCATTCACTATATTATCAAAATCATACCCCATGTATTGATACGTTGAAATTCAATATCCCATGAGCTCTTATGGCATTATGATATATAATAAGTAGATCAGCATGAGAGAGATTGTTCTGGAAACCTCTAGTGTGAAGCCGTACAAATCACCGACGGCACCACCAAGCTTCCCCTGGATTACAATAAACATAAAGATGCATATTACCATCGTGAGAATAAACGAGAGTAAACCAATAAGTCCCGAGAGTACGTATGTAATCACCAAGCCCACCAATGATGAGGCTATTATGGGGCTTGCATTTCGTTTAGCGTTAATTGTTAATTGCCAACCTAACCCCCTATACGGTGGTTCCCTACCTACCAATGCTGATAGGCAGCAGGATGATTTAGAAATTATTTCGGCAATGAATAGTGACTGCCACATCCTGCTAGTTAGACCCATCAGTGCTGAAATCGTTAGAATTACTAGTAATACGACTGCGGCTATGGCAGCCGAGCCCCTATGAGGATCCTTAAGCACCTTGATCCTTTCCTCAACAGAGCCCCTAACCATTAATGCATCAACAACGTCGGAGAAACCATCAATGTGGTTGAACCCTGTGAGCAACAATAAAGATGCATAAGCCATAGATGCTGAGAGCAAGCCATTACGCGTTATGTCCCATACATAATAGCCAACAAGGCCAGGTATTAAACCAGTTATCGGCGGTATGATTAGTATTGAAGCCCACACAAACTCAAAGGCTTTGGATACGTCATGGGAACCGCCAATGGGTATTACAGTAAAGAACGTGATTACCGCCCTAACACCATCTAGTAAATCGTTGGGTTTAATAATTAATCACCAAGCCATGACTTGGACCCATGCCTTTAAATTATTTCATTCGATCAGTAAGGCCTGCGTTATCATCACCTCTCATACCTCTCGAGCCTCATCATTCGAATCATAAACCCCTAGATTTTACAATTATCGTTAAATTGCATTTCCCTCTTAAGATTTGGCTTTCTAGTTTTATATTTTATTTAATCGTAGTCTTCTTCGCCATTAAATCCCCCTAAAGAGCAAGACTTACTGTGATGATCCATAGCAGGAATTATGATGGTTAGGGGTTTAACCATTTCATAGGCACTATGGCATAACCTAGCAAGACCAGGTTTCCTTGCCAGTTTTGTATTTCAGATTCCCTTTTTCTTTAACTGTTAATGAGAGGAAGCCTTTTTATTCTCTATAAATTCTGTATGAACCGTATCAATGAATTATGATGTCGACTAAATTCGTAGAGGATGCAGTGATATTAGCTATTACGTATGGATTAATAGCGCTTAGGGGTGTTGGGAGAATTGATGTTCAGCCCTGGGCGGCGATGCTCCTAGGCGCTGCCCTTACGGTGGTGCTTGGGGTACTAACACCACAGCAGGCTCTCTCTTCCATAAATCTCAACGTGATATTATTCCTAGTATCTCTGTTCACAATATCCTCCGCGCTCGAAGTCAGCGGCTTCTTCAGCTACCTAGCGTATAGGTTACTCGTGGGTAGCCGCCGTATGGGAAGTTTGATACTTAGGGTGTTTGGTTTATCGGCACTATTATCACTTGCACTCTCTAATGATGGTATTGCCGGATCCTTCACGCCGGTGATTGTCTCTATGAGAAGGCAGGCTAGAATTAATGTGAAACCGTTATTGTATGCCCTAGCCTTTGGCGTGACCATAGGTAGCGTCGCCTTACCCGTGGGTAACCCACAGAATCTGCTCATTGCATTGGAATCGGGCATGCCCAAGCCCTTTGTAGTATTCGCGCTTTACCTGCTTCCTCCAACTATAATCAACATATTGATCACATACCCAGTATTACTGCTACTCTTTAGTAATGGTGCGAAGGATGATGTTGTATTAACGGAGCTTAGAAGGCCTGAGGAGATGATTGTTAATAAGGGATTAGCCTACACAGCCCTTACGGTACTAATGATACTAATACCACTTTACTTCATAACAGACATAGTAAATGTTAGCCCCTACCTAACACCGGTGACGCTCACCTTCATGGGCGCCTCGGTAATTTACCTATTGAGCGGGGCTGATAGGAGGAGCGTGGCCAATAATGTGGATTGGACAACAATACTCTTCTTCATAGGCCTCTTCATAGTTAGTGAAGGCGCGCTAGAATGACCTCCTCCCCGCCCTTTAGGGTGGGGTTTCTACCGTGGAGGTCTCGACCGTTACCCCCTCTTTTGGGGTTATTGGTTTTACGCCGTTGGTTGTTACTATATAACTCAGTATTTTCTTTGGTGTTGGTGTTTTGTAGCCTGCCTTCTTTGCTATGTTTCTTGCTGCGTTTATGTCTGCGTTAATCTTTATTCCAGTTAATTCGCATATGTACAGTCCACGCTTTACCCTACCGTTTTCGTGCTCCATGTTACAGATGGAACATTGCTTACTGGTCCCATACTCATTCACTACGTTGATTTTAATGCCGTATTCTTGCAACACCTCGCCCAACCACCTAGTGATTTTGTTGAACCACCAAATATTGGTGTTGAACTCATTACCGTTGTCTTGGCTGACCATGTATGGGTAGCCAATGAAGACCTCATCAATGCCCATCTGCCACAAAGTCTTCGCCAGGAACCTAATGGCTGTACGATAGTAATGCCTAAGCCTCTCCCTCCTCTTGTAAATCGCATGCAGATAGTAGGTGTGATACTTGCGCCAAGACTCGAATCCGTGGTTCCTCAACCAATCCCTAATCGCTTGGTAAGTGCCTATTTCCCTCTTCCAGTAGTAATACTCAGCCTTAATTGTTGAACCCTTGATTAAAATGGCGGTGTCACTGTGGTTGAAGACCACGGCGAATAGGTTGTTCAAGCCGATGTCTATGAAAGCCTTATTACTACCCCTAGGATTCTCGATTTGTATCTTCTCGTGGATGCCCCTCACGTAACCCCTCGGGTTGCTCTTTGCTGGTTTCTCCCCAACGGTGATTGGAACATAGGCGAACCACCTATTACCCTCAAGCTTAATCACAAGCGTGCCTTGCTTGCCAGACCACTTAATCCTCCCAGCGTATTTTATCTTCAAACCCCAATCCTTAAGCACTAAATAGCCCTCACCATTGTTGATTGGCTCTAGGTAGTAACGGTCATTCCTAACTAGGATCCTCAACAACCTCTTCCCCAACACCTTATCCTTCCAGAAGCCCGGCGGTGATGGCTTATTCATGAACTTCGGCAGCTTGCCTTGCTTGTAAAGCCTAGACAACTCAAAGAAGGAATTCCACATCCAATTATTGAGATTAATCACTTGACCAGCGTTTACGCCAAGCCTATCCCTATACCTATGGTAGAACTCATGCTCTGTACCCTTGAAGTCTATTTCACCACTCTCCCTAAACTGCATAAGCCTAGCGTAATTCAACCCATTCCACAACCTAGCAGTGACATCTGCTAGCCTTCGCAGTCTCCTCTCCTGAGTGCCACTAGGCAGAAGCCTCAACCTAACCGTACGCACATTACTTGACTTAGAAGAAGAGGGAGTGCCCGGGTTGGTGAAAACAGTGGGTAATCGACCCACCGACTCATCCGAATAGGCTAAACCCCCTTTCGGAGGCACCAACCCAGGCACCAGCCAACCAGCAAAGCAGGGTTTTATAAACCTGATACTGAGCCCCACGTAGCAGGGCAACCCCACCCTAAAGGGCGAGACTTGGTCATTATTGTCAGGTGTTCTCGATGCCCTATCCCATTACCTACCGCAACTAACAACGCTCCTTGGGGTCTTCGTTTCGGGGTTGCTCCTTAGTCAGGTTGTTAGTAACGTGCCGATGGTTGCACTATACATACCATTAATGAGGGAATTGGGCGTTTCACCAAGTAACTACGTGGTATGGATCGGCCTTGCCGCATCAAGCACGATAGCCGGTAATTTAACGTTAATCGGTGCTGCAAGTAACGTAATAATCAGCGAGGCAAGCGAAAAGAGGGGTGGTGAGGGTTTTGGGTTTGTGGAATTCATGAAGTATGGTGTGCCAATAACAATAATGAATGCAATAGTTTATTATGTATGGTTAAGTTATGCGCATATCTGATTCTCTTTACCCTAGGGTGGGTTTATTGTTGTTAATCTGTTTTTTCAGTGGTTATTGGACAAAATGTTTTTAAACCATAACAGTATTGATCACGTGGTGATTGAAATGCGCATTTATGGTATTGCAATATTCGAGGTTAAGAAAGACCTTGACGTAGCCATCCTAGACCTTGAGAACGCCGGTTTGCATAGGCTCGAGTACATGGAGATAGACCCAGATCTGGTGGCATACCTGGACATGGCTGAGGAGGAGTTTGGTGATACCCTTGGTAAGTACAGGACTATTAAGGATTATGTTTTTGAGTATGAGAATGAGAGGCTTGTGCTGGTTAGGTTCTTCATGCAGGGTAAGCACGTTGGTAAGGCATTACTTGTAAGTCTTAGGACAGGTACGCTGAGGATTGTAAGTAAGAGGTTAGAGAACGCTGGGTGGAATAGGTTATTCATGTTTGAGATCAAGAAGCTGATGAGGAGCATTAAGTACACTGACCGTTAAATAACCAGGTCTGTAAATTATCGTATACTCCACGATACAGATTACCATAGATAACAGGATTAGGGAATCACGATAAGCACGCATCCAATTCCTTACTTAGGTTGATTAGGATATCCGTATCCACGTCATCAAGCCAATCCACAATACCCACCGCAGGTCTTCCATAGGCTATCCTATTGGTTATGTAATTAATTACTTCGTCCACATTCTTATTTGTTGTATCAACCTCTATCACCCTATCTCTTCCAAACGTGTTTATGGCCATTACTAATGATGAACCAACAATCTCAGCTAACACATTCTCGACAACCTTACAATGAGGCCAATTCCTCCGTGTTAACCTATCCATAAGTTGCGTGGGTTCGAGCCTAAGTACTACGCACCAATCAATTAATGAGGCGTCAATTAAATTTACGGCAACTGTATCAATAATGTACGAATTAAGGGTCTTAAGTCTCTCCGTTATTAGTTTACGAGCTTCATTCTCGTTAGTTACATGGTAAGTTTGCAGTTTTGGGTCCCATTTAAGTACTGGAGTTATTATCTCGTCTAAACCCACTATTGTTGCTCCATAAATTCTCGCAAGACCTGTAGCTATCGTTGTCTTGCCAACCCCCGGGGTACCCGTTACTAATAACCTAACCATCCTCATTACCCATTATGGCTTTATACGACGAATGTCGCGCGGGAATGGCACGGCATCTCTAATGTGGTCGAGACCGCAGATCCACATGACCAGTCTATCAATACCAAGTCCAAAGCCTGCGTGTGGAACGGAACCGAACCTCCTCAGGTCCAGATACCAGTCATAATCCTCAGGCCTTAAGCCAAACCTCTTAATCTTGCTGAGTAATTCCTCATAATCATAGATACGCTCACCACCGCCAATAACCTCTCCATAACCCTCAGGGGCTAGGACGTCCACACTCAGTGTTGTTTCGGGTTTTGCTGGATCATTCCTGTGGTAGAATGCCTTAACCTGCTCTGGGAAGTGGTGCAGTAGTATTGGTTTATCAAACTGTAGCGTTAATACCCTCTCCTCATCAGCACCAATGTCATCACCCCACTTGATCTTTAACCCCTTACCCTGGAGTATCCCTATAGCCTCATCATAACTAACCCTATAGAAAGGCGGTTTCACGTTCTCTAGAACCTTAACATCCCTATTCAACAGTTTCAACTCATCCTGCCTCTCCTCAAGAACCTTATCAACAACGTGTGTGATCAAGTCCTCAAGCAGGTTGAGCAAGCCATCAAATTGGAGCCAAGCCTCCTCAGCCTCAGCATGCCAGAACTCGGTTAAGTGCCTCCTCGTTCTCGAAGGCTCAGCCCTAAAGCTCGGCGCTATAGTGTAGACCTTCTCAAGTGCGTATATCATAACCTCCAGGTAGAACTGCGATGATTGTGTCAAGTAAACGCCCTCCTTATCAAAGTACTTAACCGGGAATAGGGTGGCACCACCCTCAACGGCTGCTGATACGAACATGGGTCCTTGAACCTCGTAGTATCCCCTGGATCTAAAGAACTCGTGTATTGCGCCAAATACCGTATGCCTAACCCTAAGTACTGCCCACATTCTCCTACTCCTAATCCACAGATGCCTGACATCGAGTAAGTACTCGCTATCCGCCTTGGCAGCATCCTCATTTATGGGAAATGCCTCACCAACATAGTACCAATCAATTCTCCTAACATGGATCTCCGAGCCACCTGGTGCCCTAGGCTCCCTCCTTACGGTCCCGGTTAGTACCACCGAGGATTCTATGTTAAGTTTTGAAGCCACGCCCGCCACCTGTTGGTTGGATTTATCAACCACGGTCTGTATTATCCCACTGCCGTCTCTAATGACGAGGAATATCTTATCCCTCAATTCCCTCTTCCTATAGACCCAGCCCCTTATCGTTACCTCCGTACCCTCACTTAGGCTAAAAACATCTTTTATGCTCATAACTTTACTTTCCATTAAAATGGGTCACGGGATTTATGGCAGTTAAGGCAATATAAAGCTTACCTTCACAAGCCTTGGCTAGAGGGCCCTGCATAATATATTGCGTGAACAACTAGTCTCTCACCATCGTTAGGGCACGCCTCATTCGTGACCTTACCAACATAATCACCAAGCCTGAAGGGGATTGTTTTTGTGAACCCACAGCGTGGGCACATCAGTACCTCAACCTCACCACTTAAGGCTTGACCTCCACCATGGGCTTCAGCCTCCTTAGTCTGCGAAAGATAGCTCTTAATTAATCTGAAGTACCTCTCATTCATCACCAGGGCTATTACGATTGCGACTATGAAAATAACCAATCCCACCACTGTGATGTAGTAATACTCAAAGCTCATGGTTGCGTCATGTACCTAAATCATTATTTAAATAAATTACTAACTACTGCGCAACGCCACCTGTGTTACCAACGCCAACGAGAATAACCTCCTCACCCTCCCTAACGCCCTCCCTGATGACCCTCTTAACCCTCTCCACAGCATCATTAACCGCACCCTCAACCTCCTTAGGCATTGCTGATAAGGCCTCTGGCATGCTCATTTTTATGAGCACGGCATACAGCGGTATACCGTACTTACTCGCAATCCTCTCTATGTTGAACCTCTCAACACCAATACCGCCCATAGCAACACCAACACCCTCGGCTATGGAACCAGTCCTCTCACCCTCTAATTTGAGGGCTGCGTCAACGGTGATTATGAACCTAGGCTTAACACTAACCCTCTCCACTAGGTACGCTATGCCATCATCGAGATTCCCAACAGTCCCTCCAGGGCCTCTCGCCTTAACCACGTAAACCCTCCTACCCTCAAAATTACAAAGCCCAATGTAGGTGTCCTTAACATTATGGCTTATCTCCTCAACGCTTGAACAACTCCTCATGAATCTATAGGCTGTGAGTGGCCCGGCGGCATCGCCGACGGGTTGACCCTTGAGGAATGTCGATATTGCCCCATTGAGTGCATTAACGTATTCCCTGAGTATTGGTAGCAACATGTAAACCTGCATCATTAGGTATGGGTTCCTATACTTATTACTCAACCTGTAGTAATGCATTATTACCTTATATATGAAATTTAACTCCCTTAAACCATCCACCGCATCCACAACATTCTGGACAAGAGTCCTCTCAATACTTGGCAGTAGGGATCTTATGGAATCCTCAAGCCTGTCATTATACGTAGTCACCAAAAGCTTTAGTGTTCTCATTAAACCCGTAGGCTCGGCGTTAACCGGCTCGATTACCACGAAATCCATTAAGTCCTTAATCGTCTTTTCTATAGCGTCCTTATTAACGTTTTTTGGAGAACCGTTTGACCTGAGTAGTTGATCAACATGGTTTATAACCAGGTTAACATTATTTGTTATTAACCTATTAAGGTTCGTTAGGAAGCTACCCACTGTGTATGCATATCTCCAGATCATTACGTAGTCCTGGAAGAAGAATAGGAAGATCATAGCTATCCAGATTATGTTAGACAGGAATATTAACCAGGCATTACTCTGGCTTGTCCCAAGTCCCGTCTGCAGCAATACCTGCTGCAGTACCGCTAATAAGTCCATCAATTAAAACGTCGAGTGTCTAGCTTAAAAACATTCCTAACACGCCAACAGCATTGAATAAAACACAACCACTTCCTCAGCACTAACCCAGCATAAAATACCATCGGCATCATGATTAAAAATAGGGAGCACAACCGCCCTTGGTGACCCATTGTGCTGTGGTTATTATTCACAACAGGGCCTTGCAACCTTAGATGCACGTATTGTGGCGGCTCTTTCGAGCCGAAAATCTAATAATACGGCCCCATAGCTCAGGCAGGAAGAGCGGCGGCGCCCTCATTCAATTCCTTTTTATGGGTTGTTTGTTCCCCCGTGGGTGTGGGTTTGTGGGGCCGCTCGGGCGAGGACATCTAAGCCGTGGTTCCTCTTGATGTCATTCCTCCCTTGTTCGTACTCTGTTTGTTTGTAGAGTCTCGTGAACACATCCTTGCTTATTTTGCCATCGTAAAGCGCCAGGATCAGCTCGACTCTCAACCTCCTTAATGGGTGGTGGATGTACTTAACAACACGCCTGAGGAGCTTAACGGCTTTTTCACCGCGGAACACTAAGACATCGGCTGTTTCAAAATGGTCGATAGTTCCAACGATGCCGAACCTCTTAGTAATTACCTCCTTTAACACATCGAGGACAATTCTCTTTGGACAAGCCTTACAAGCCGAAATTGCCGCAGCAACATAGCCATTCTCATCGTCATACCACACTGACCCATCCCCATCTATTTCGCCAGCTATGAACTCCGCAAGTTCCTCGTCACTGAAGCCGTCGAGTGCCCTCTCGAGCTCATTGGTATTGAGCTCAATGGGCCATGGCCACTCGTTAACGCCTAGGTATACGTAGTATCCCAAGCTTATTCGTTCATGTACGTATTTCATACCTGGTGTTCCTCTTTCCCGCTTAATTTTTAGGCTTGGTGTCTTGATCATGCTTAGTATCTTTAGGAAGAATACGGCATCAACAGCATTTGTCGTATTCAACTCCAACCTGATTCCTCCATCGTATTTCCAAACCACTAGGTCGCTCTTAGCCAGCCCAAGCCAATAGGGTTTCCTCAAGTTGTTCAGTAGCTCTAAGCCATCGAGCCAGATACATGGTTCTATGCCGTACCTTCTGAACTCATTTACGTCGACACCGATGAATTGAAACATCTCCTCACACATCCTAACCTCGCTCCAACCAAACCTCTCCCTCAGTAAGCCCTCGATGACCTTAACGATGTCATTCCTCGTCGCCTTGCTCTCCCAATCAATGCCGCACTTAACAAGCCATCTATTTAGGTCCTTCGTGCTCAGTCTCAACGCCTCCCTAACCCATTTCTTCGATATGCCGAGGTCTCTAAGCATCCTTAGCAGCCCGCACCACACCTCATTATCGCTTACTAGCCATAGTTCATGAACCACATCCTTAACCCCATTAGAAACCTCCTTGCCCACCGCATAGCCGTTGTGGCAGTTGTTTTCGATTAACTCCCTGGTTTTCTCTAATACGCACTTCTTATCACCATCGCCTAGACACTTCATTGCTTCCTCAATCATTTCTTGGCAGAGCTCTATCCTCCCTGCCTGGGTGGGTTTGGGCAGGGAGGCTTCGTCTCTTGTTTCTAGGTTGTTTTCCTGACTCATCGGGCCTTTGTCCTTTGTGGACGGCCCGTTGTTGATTTTAAACCCACCCTCGGCGATGCACCTAATTCGGTGCATAGCCAAAGCACCTATGCCTGCTTAACTCATTCATGAGTATCTTGGCTAATTCGCTACACAACCCAGACTTCATACACCTTTGATAAACGAAGCTCCATAACCTACAATCAACACCTCCATAAGTCATCAGCCAGGCTATTACGTAGTCTCCCCAACCCACACCAACAGTTATTTTATCAACTAGGCTTATAAGGCACTACGAACACAGGCACAAAACGGCAACACCAACGATGCACGCAATACTCGCGAAGAGCAACTACAACCACAACAAACACCCAACACAACAACACGCACCAAAAACAATGATAGAGAAACTACCGAAGGTAGTACTAACGTGAAGACGTACGGAGAACACAACCACCACAGGTGTTGCCATTGGTGTTGTGGTTGATGGTGTACCTGCTGGTGTGGCTGTTAGTGAGGAGGATGTTAGGAGGGAGCTTAATAGGAGGAGGTTTTGCCACATACCTGTCCTCAACTCCCTTGGAGGGTGAATTACGACTTGGGATTGCTTAAGAGGTTGATTGAGGCTGATGATGAGGCTGTGGTGATATTCTACGGCGGGGAGCCACTACTCAACCCTGGCTTTATAATGAGGGTCATGGATAACGTAAGGGCTAGGAGGTTTGGTGCGCAGACCAATGGCACCCTAGTGAATCTATTACCGAGGGATTACTGGAGGAGGATGGATGTGGTGTTATTATCCATTGATGGTAGGGAGGAAGTCACCGATAAGAATAGGGGCGTTGGCGTGTATAGGGCCGTCATTAAGGCTCTCAATTACTTAAGGGGTGTCGGTGTTAAACGAATAATAGCCAGAATGACCGTTACACAATTAACTGACATTTACGAAGACGTCACACACCTACTTAATCTAGGTTTTGATTATGTACATTGGCAGCTAAATGTGGTGTGGACCGAGAGGTGGGACGTACTTAACTGGGCCACTAGGAATTACCTACCCGGAATTAAGAAACTTGTTGACTTATTCGTGGAAAGGGCCCGTAAAGGTATGATACTAGGCATAGTACCAATACTAGGCATACTGAGCGCCCACTTCTTCAAGCCATACGAAGGACCACCCTGCGGTGCTGGGTACAGGGCCGTGGCAGTGTCGACAGACGGGAGGGTGCTGGCATGCCCAATAGCCGTTAGGGAGGATTGGGCGGTGCTTGGGCACGTAAACGTTGGCTTTAAACCAATGAGGATACGACTACCTGAGGCCTGCCAAAGATGCGAGTACAGGAGGTACTGTGGTGGCAGATGCCTCTATGCAATCATGGAAGGCGAAAAATACTGGGGTAAGGATGGGGTGGAGATTGTGGATTATGTAACTAAGGAAACAATTAAGGAAATACTAAGAATCATACCTGAGATGGAACAATTAATCAGTAAAGGAATAATTAAAAAAGAGGATTTAATGTACGACCCAATCCTCGACTCAACCGAGGTAATACCCTAAGCAAAAGCAAAAATAACACTAAAGCTCTAATAATACGGCCCCGTAGCTCAGCCAGGAAGAGCGGCGGCCTTCGGAGCCGTAGGTCGTGGGTTCAAATCCCACCGGGGCCGCCAAGAGCGTTATTTCATGTTTTTATTTTGAATTTAATATTTGATTTTTGATTATTGTTTTATGTCGCTATAGTGCATCCGAACTAGCCCAGCCGTTGATTCGGTAAGTGATGTACGCGTTTTGCTGCACGCTAAAATTAATTGGTGAAAATTAGCTCTTTGATAACTTCATATATTTATTTTACCAACTCTTTCAATATTCTATTGAAATCGTCAAAAACCTACGGCTCAGGACTATGCAAATCTAAAGTGATGGGTCTTTCAATATTCTATTTAAATCATCGAAGGACGCGCCACTGCACCGGTTGTGGGTGGTGGGGAGGCTAGTTTTAAAGCTGGGGATGTTTAATTCATATTGTGCCCTCCCCTGGCGAAGAAGACAGGGGAACTGCAATGGAAGAACAAAAGCAACGGCGTCGGTATGCCTACAAGACGACCATTAAGAAATTGTTTAACCTTACGGACAACCAATTAAACGTTGCCGTACAGAGGGGAATATTAAAGGACGTTAGGCAAGTCCCGAACCCTCATAACAAATACGAATACTCCTACCTTTTCAACGTTAAGGAGGTGGAAGAGCATTTAGACGAGATACGAAAAATAGAGAAATATTCCGAAAAGGAGATTGAGAGGAGGAAGATGTATTATGAACGGAGTAGAAAGATTTCCCGCATCTTTTTTTCTGCCCCCTTTGCAACAAAACCATCAGGCCACAAAGGAACTCATACACAAAGAACGCATACCTAGAGGACGAGGTAGACAAGGAAGAGGCGAGAATTGTTGTGATCGTTACTCATTTCAGGCATTCACATACCGATTATGATGTAATAAGAAAGAATGACAACCTACTGCAACAGTATATTGAGGATAAAGAGAAATTCAACAGGGTTCTTAACGCGTATTTTTCAGCCAAAGAGGAGGGGGATTATGATGCGAAGGAGTATTATTTATCCATGATTCGCAGCCTTAAGTCAGAGGCAATTGACAGGCTTAAGGATGAAAAAACTAAGGAAGCCATAGAACTAGCAAAGAAATACTCATTGTTACCAGAGAATTTTGATAAGGAGGAATACGATAAAATAGCCGCGAGAATTAAAGAACTTTACGGCTTGGATTAACAACAAGTCTGAGAAAGCTTACTAGTGCTTCCAGGTATGATGTTCTGGATGCGTTTATTGATTGGCTTGAACTGTTGGCAATCTAATCACCCTGTATTAATCCCCAGCACCGACTAGTGTGGTGTGTAACACCTAGGATTGGGTGTTTGTGGGTTGGTTTGGGTCTAGGTTGGGTGGTTTCCTCCCATACTTCCTGTAGGTTATTCCTCGCATTGCGGCGGCATAGAGCAACGCCTTGAAGGCATCAGGCGTCTTATCAATGTACTCCTCATAGAGCTTCCTAGCCAGCCTATAGAGCTCCTCCGCCTCCTCGATTGTTAGGTCATCCTTATCAACAAGCTCTAGAAGCCTCTTTCTCTCAGTCTCCGTGAGTGGGTTTGTCGTGGCGGTAGAGGCCAGGCCCTTGATTACAGTCCTTAGGAAGCCCACATCCCCCTGGTTTAGGACGCCTCTTAACCCGAGGTACTCGATCGTGATTTCATTGGCGCTTGTGATAGTGTTGGCGAGCCTGGAGAACCCACTCCTTACCTCACTCCTCAAGGCTTCAACATCCCTCTCAACCCCAGTTAGCCTACCCCTCAACTCACCAACGCTCCTCGTTAGGCTAATGACAATGCCCAGCGTGCTAACGACCAAGCCCAACACAGCAACCAAAAGCCCAATAGTGAGGTAATCCATGCCCCAAGGCACCCAGGTAAAACACTATATTATGCTTAAAAAACTAAGCCTAATTAGGTAGTGGTGTTAAGTTTCCTACCATACTTCCCATAGGTTTCCCCACGCTTGGCAGCGGCGTGGCAAGGCATCAACAAGCGTTTGGCACTTTACTGCCGTACTCGTAGAAGAACTTCTTGGCATATCTCCCAATTCATCAAGAACTGCACATCGGCGTGCTGAAATAAAAAAGGGAATTGTTTTTAGTTTGATTGTTTCTGTTTGTTTGTTTAGGTTATTATGTTTCCTTGTTCGTCTACCTTCGCTATTACCTTCCTAACAGTCTTACCATCTGGCGTCTTGAACAACGCCATCACAAAACCCTTCCTACCCTTAGGCTGCACCTTCCAAACCTTCGTAGGCTTCAACTTGTGTCCTTCGACTTCGTATTCCTTCTTAGCCAGATCCTCTAACTTCACCATACATAAACATTTTCAGAACGCATATTTATAAATATATCGCTTTGGAAAGAGCCGTGGGGAAATAAGGGTAAAGATATGAGAAACAAGTACATCAATTAATACATAGTTAAAATGTTTCGTTTATTGGAAGCAACGTATACTTTTTCATCGATTATATTGCACCTTGCTTAGTGATTATGTAATACCTATCTCAATACAGTAGTGCATTATGGATTATCTATTTATATTGTAGTTTAGTCGTGAGATTGATGATATTTAAATTCTTTAATTCTCCGAAATCAGTAGAGAAGAGGTTTAAGAGGTACGTGGGTAAACCAGTTACTCTAGGTGACGGTAGAGTCATCGGTACGGTTGACGGTATAAAGCTTAGTAAGAATGACCTTAAGCCCATATCCATAATAGTGAGAATGGGCGATGGCAGTACTAAGGAATTTAACGTTAATGAGGTTGGTGCCGTGTTTATGGCCGATAAGGTGGTTTTCCAGAGGTTTAATGACGAATATGCAAGTATTGTGAGTACCCTTAGGAATGAGGTTGCCAGTATTAGGGAGAGGCTTAGGGACATAGTGGACAAATTGAATAGACTCAGCGACTTGCTTCTCCAGGGTGGTATTAAGGAGGACTTGTATAGGGACATTAGGGAGAGGCTCGAGAGGGAGAGGGTTAAGTGGATAAGGCAGTGTAACGACAAGGTTGGCTCTATAAACGACCTAATCGCGGAGTTGGATAGGAAGATAGGCGATGCCGAGAAGAGGAAGGGTGAGTTAATGATTAAGCAGGTGGTTGGCGATCTCGGCGATGATGAGAAGAGGGAATTATCTGGTATTGAGGAGCTACTTAACCAATTGAGGAAGACCAGGTCTGAATTGCTTTCCCTAAGGATGGAGCTCGAGAAAGATTGCTACTAACTATAACGACTTATACTTAATTGATAGTGCCTTCTCGAAGAGCGTGAACTCGCCGGTGTCGTCATCGTAATAACCAAGCACGGTATGCTCAGTATTCCTCCTGCAATGCTCACAGTATATGTACAGCTTACTGCCTAGGTTCGTTAGGTCGAAGCCTACGTTTAGTGTGGATTCCGTACCGCACCTATCACAACGAATTAACCACCTAGTCACTGCAGAATTATCGAATTAGGTGGTAAAATAAACCTTACGCGATTAAGATTTCAATCTCTTAATCATCGAGGCAACAAGGGCCTTTGCTGGGTTTCTACCGGTCACTGCGGTTAACTCTGCCCAGTCAGGTGAACCGTTGACCTCGAATATCACGTAACCGTCCTTACCCTCGCCAATGTCAACACCACCGTAAATTAGGCCGAGGGATTCTACGGATTTTATTGCGAGTTCCATGACCGCCCTATCGATATTAACACATGGCTTACCCACCGCACCCTGGGCAACATTGGTCTTCCACTGACCATTCGGCGCAACCCTCACCATGCATCCAAAGACTTCCCCGTCAATGACCATTACTCTTATGTCGCGGTTTGGCTTCTCAATATACCTTTGTAGATATATCGGCTTCTTAAACGTGAGCAATGTCCTCATTATTTGGAACGCAACATCGGCATCATCAACCTTAACTGCACCATAACCTCTTGATCCCTGTAATGGCTTAATCACGACCTCCTTCATGCTTTTGGCAACATCGTAGGCGTACAATATGTCCTCAGTACCTACGGTATCGGGTACGGGTAACCCCCTGTTCTTGAGTATAACCGTGGTCTCCAGTTTGTTCCTAGTCTTTAATAATCCATCTAGTGGGTTTATCACGATTGTACCACCACCCTCAAGCATCCTGATTGTTATGGCTCTCCTGAAGAATGTCTCAACGTCGATAAGTACGCCCAGGCTCCTAAGGAAAACCCCATCGACCTTAAACGGCTTATCTCTAATTACGGTGAATGACCCCTCCTTGTCAACCTTGACCGATATTCGCGAGATCGGCATATAGGTTGCATTTAAACCAGCGTCTCTTGCGTAAATAACCAAGTCCCTGCTCGGCCTATCTGGTATTGGCGAATCACCTATTACAACTACGGATTTCGGCATACACCGTGCCCAATTTAAATTGATATATAAATCTTTTAACGTCGGAGTACGTACGCAACACTTTACTAAATTATTACTTGATATTGATATAGGGATAAGTTAGGTTGGAGGTGGTGGAGGTGGTGGGCGTTGTCTCCTAACCCCACGTGGTTTATACCTCCTTCCTAACTCCTTGGACATCGTTAATGATAAGTACGTCAGTACTAATGATGTGGCTAGTAGTATTATTGATGTGAATAGCGATGAGGTACCTAGTAGTAATGGTCCTAGCATCACAGGTGAACCTACGTAGTACTGATAAACAAAGTAAATGCCGACTGACGAGAGAAGCGCTATTGCCAGGAAGATAAGTCCAGTGGTTATTATCGATACTAAACCTCTGAACTCCCTCCTATTCAGGCTTGACCTTGCCATGTAAACCACGAACCCGCCAATCACGGCCATTATTGAGGATAGGGCTATGAGACCCGTCACCGCATTCAACCCGGGGAATGAGAGTATTTGAAAGTACTTAACGGCTATTGATGGTGGTAATTCATTTGATAGGAAATTTGCCGCCGTAACCACTAGTATTACCGATACTAAGGCCGTCATGGCTGATATGAACATGTACAACGAGGCCCTATCCATTAATCGTTGTATCTCGTCGGGGTACATAGGGGCGTGCCCTCGTTACTGTAGGTACACGTATTGCCTTATCCTAACCTTGCAGTTTGGGCATGTTAGTGACCTCTCAATAAGCTTAACCCTGTGCCTATTATCCTCCCTAACCCACTCGCCGTCAATTAGCATTATTGATCCACAACTAGGGCACTTATTTATGTAGGGATTTAGGCTATAATGGGGTACCGATAATAATACATCCCTAACATCCCTCTGGCTAACCATCTAGGTCATCACATCATTAAGTAACTAATTAATAAATGTTTAACTAACAACGCACGATAACCAATCACGTACATCACATCATTAAAGGCATGTAAGGCCGTAAATACCGAGACACACCATTTATAAGTAGGTTCTAAATCGTAATTATCCAGGTTAGTATGAGTGGTACATTCCCAGAAATACCTGGAGATTTAAGGTCTGTTCTTGAGATTGTGTATGAGGGCGAAGCTGCACATATAAGGTGTAAGTATAGGGGTAAGGATGGTAAGGAGTGCGGCGCCCTATTCTTTAGTTTGGAGGATGCGATTAGGCATTTGGCAACTCATGACAGTAGGTATAAGCGCTACTTATCGTTGATTAAGTCGGAGTAGGTTAATGAAATGCATATAAACCCTATCACCTCCCCGTAATAATAATGACTAGGCAAGTGTCTATTAATGAGTTGATAAGTATGGTTAATAATGTAGAGAATTTCGAGGTTGTTGATTATCAGGGCGATTACATACTAGTTGATGATGTTAAAGGTATCGTGAAAATTAAGGATGAGGAGACTAAGAAGGAGCTCAGCGAGCTACGCAAAAGAAGCCCTAAGGGTAAACCAACGCCTAAGCAGTTATCCGTGACCGCGGATGCCGTGAGGAGACTTGTTGAGAATAGGGTCAAGTTTAAGGTGGTCTTTGGGCCCAGGGAGGTCATAATTAGGTTTGACCTTGATCATTACATTAGATTGAGTGATAAGGACGTTAGGGTGGTGGGTTTTTCCAGCAGGAGTGATGGTTACCTCGGTCTAATAGCTGATATCCTCGAGAGGTATGGATCATTAGTTTTTCTTAAGCGGGTCACGTAATTGATAACCCAGGACTTATACTCCATGGCCAATAACCATCGCTTAAATTATCGACCTCTCCACCGTCTCTACGCGAGTGGCTAATTCCTTAGATTATAAGTATTAAGTATTTATTTATCGTATAGATGATAATACGTGCTACCTAAGTTATTGTTAACAAGGAGGCATCCATTATTGACTCTTAGGTTGGGTAATGATGCTTTATGTATTGTACATAGGGGTAAGTATTTGGATTTTTTAGCGTCTTGCGAGGGCGGGAATAATTACGTAATTATTCTCCCCCACCAAGGTGCTTATGTGAGTGACAAGCCCATTGAACCAATAACCTGGGGTGGTACCTTGAGTATGGACGTATATGCCCTACTTGGTGATGAGTTGGCACTTTATGAATTAAGTATTAGGGATGGTAGGGCATCGTATGTTAGGTATCGTGTTAATGAGGAATTCCTGAGAGGCATAAGTCTTTCTGGTAATGGGATTAGCGACGTGTTGAGTGTGGCTGAGTCTGTGTTGAGGAATTACATTAGATCAAGCTTCATGATCTATACTGCATATCTAAAGCTTGTGGTTAGTGGTAATATCAAGTTACCCGGGTATAGGGAGTACGTTAGAGGTAGGGTAAGAGTCTATGTTAGGGATGGTATTGTAATTATTAGGGAGACTAGCGGTGATGAGGTTAGGATTTCCCTAATCTCGACCATAGAGGCCGTTGAGCAGTTCGTTGGGATGATAATGTCATTATTGAGGATGTCGAGGATTATAAATGATGTTAGGCTAGGTAGAATTGGTCATTCTGTGAAGACCATACTCGATATCTTCATACCAAGCAACCTAGCATTAGGTGTAAAGAATAGCCACATCTAACGCTGTGCGTTAGGGCTTCATCAATATTAATGCTTATTAATATAGTGCTGTAATCGTAATGTGCTTGGCGTCATTGGGCATGTGGCGATCGATTTGATAAGGAAGGGTTTAAAGTCCTGGCGATCGCCAGGCGGAGCTCCGACATACTGCTCATTTTATTTAAGGCAGGTGGGTATTGATGTGCTGCCCATAACCGTTGCTGGCATGGACTTCAATGAGTACATAAACCAGTATATCGAGAGGGAAATACCTACCCATAGAATTCGCATTACCAATGACTGCAATACTACCTCGTATGAAATAACGTATCTCGATGATGGTAAGAGAGTATTGAGGTTATTATCCAGGTGTAGGGATTTCACGCTTGAGGATTTGGATGATTTACCCAGCATTGTGACTGTGAATCCGATTGCCAGGGAGGTTAGTATTGACATGCTTAGACATATCAGGGAGCACGTGGACACTCTGGGTGTTGATTTACAGGGTTTTACTAGGGTGTTTGATAGTGATGGTTATGTAAGTACGGCAATAAACATGGATGATTTAATTAGAATACTAGAAAATGCCGACCTACTTAAAATCAGTATTGACGATGCAGACCTTCAGGTACTTAACTCCATAGTTAGTAAATTTCCAAATAAGGTGATTATACTGTCGATGGGTCACCGTGGCTCAATAATGATGCATAACGGTAAAAAGATCCAGGTTCTAACTAGTGGCATTGTTGATGCTAAGGATCCCACTGGCGCTGGTGATGTGCTTACATGCACAATGACGCACCTAATGGGTAAGGGGGATGATTTAACCTGGTCCTTTATTTACTCTAACGCTGTTGCTGTGGCAAAGACCATGGGTGAAGGACCTTATGGCTCCATAAGTAGGGATGTTGTCGACAATATCGTTGATAGACTACGCTCAAGATTGATCGTAACGTAGTTTACTGACTATGTCATTTACATAATCTATGTCCGTAACTTGGACATAACTAAACCTACTAACCCTCCTAACCGTGATCAAGCCCTTCTCGTAAAGTCTCCTAATTATCCTAGAGACCGTGCTCTTAGGAAGCCCAAGCTCCCTAGCGATCTCCGCCTGATACGCCTCACCACCCTTACTTAGTAAGAATGATAATACCTTAACCTCGTCTTCATTTATGTTCTTTATTGATGTATTAACGTCTATGATCCTTTGTAGTTTATTATTGGGTGTATCAAATTCTAATTGTCTCACGGATGATGACCCAGGGCTTTTAGGGTATTCCTGCTCCTTCTCCATATGTTTTCTCGATTCGCTGAATATTTGATAAATCAATGATGCCAGCACTGTTAATTGGATGAAGGCTATCGCGATCACCACGTAGTAATCATAGGAACCTGCAAAAACCATACCTAACAGTAATGAACCCAGACTATTTATAAGTTACACTGCACATAATACCTAGCCATATAATATAGATCCTGGTTACTCATTGAGAGCAGGATTTAACAACGTCATTGATTATACCGTCAATCTTATCGGCTATCAGGGTTAATATACCAAGGCTTGGAAACTCCCCGATAAGGTGCGCGATACCGAGATCATCGTAAATTATAGATTCAGTAAACCCCTTATTAGCTAGGGAATTAACTATGCAGTTCAACGCCGTTATTGCTCTGATTAGTATATCCACCTTGACCTTGCCAAGCTCTAATTGGTGATGCTCAAGTTCAACATTAACCCTCATTATCCCAACCTTAGTATCATAGACCTTAAACATGCTCGTTGCCGATTCGCCTAGGTCAAGTATCCAACCCCTCGATAGTAATTCATAGTTAATTTCTGATTTTAATAATGGATTACTTGAGTAACTCAGTACCTCGATTATCAGCGCTATTAACGAATCAATATACGTGCTTATTGACCTAAGATCATCAAATAGCTCAGTCTCTGGGCTTGGATATATCATTACGATTTTATCACTGGGTATGTAATCTATCGTGAACCTAAAGTGTGATGTGAGTATTGTGAGTAGCGACACCTCATTCTCATCCGATGGCTTTATTGATACGAACCTCAACTTAAATTTATTAATTGCCTTATCAAGAACCGCCCGAACCTCTATAGTCTTACCAAGCACTGAGTACCTATATACATACGTGCTTAATACAGCATCCTCAGACTCAAGGCTCCAGTTAATCATTGGTTTTAAGTTTAAGGAAGCAATTTAAAAATGTGTAACTTTTAATTATGCCGTGGGCTTGATCAACAATAGGGTTAGAAAAATAGCAAATTTATTTGACGAGTTAAGTCTGGACATCATCGTAGTACTAGACGGAACCAATATTTCGTACTTCACAGGGATTGATAGTGGATTGATGCTTGTGATTGATAGATCGCTGGATACAACATTGATAGTTCCAAGGCTCGATTTCCAAAGGGTTCAGGATATCGTGGGTAATGAGGCTAGACTTATTGGTTACTCGACTGTTGAAGTGCCACAGAGAAGGAGTGATGAGGTGTTGTTTGTATCGAAGGGATTAGGTGATTACTTGCTTAAGGAGCTTGGACTTAAGCCTAATAATATTGTTGGTATTGACAATACTGACTCGCCCGTGGCTAAGGAGCTTGGGTCCGTTGGCATTAAGACCATCAATATTAATGATAGGGTTTTGGGTGTTAGGGAGGTCAAGGATGAGGATGAGATAAGGCTTATTGAGGAGGCGAGCAAAATAACCGAGGACTCCCTCGATAAGGTCCTTAAGGTCGGCCTTGAGGGAAGGAGAGAGAATGAGATTGCGGCTATGCTCTACAGGGAAATGATAGATGGTGGTGCTGATGATGTCGCCTTTAAACCCATAGTGGCCTCAGGACCTAATGGGGCCTACCCGCATCACGTGTTTACGAATAGGGTCATTAGGAGGAGTGAATTTGTGACAATAGATGTTGGCGCCAGGTACCACCTGTACTGTACTGACATGACTCGAACAATAGCTGTTGGTCAGGTTAGTAAGGAATTGAGAGACATGGCCCTCGCGGTACTTGAGGCCTATAGGAAGGCTGTTAATTATGTGAAACCTGGCGTTA
The DNA here is from genome assembly GCF_002078205.2 of Vulcanisaeta sp. EB80. Taxonomy (NCBI): domain Archaea; kingdom Thermoproteati; phylum Thermoproteota; class Thermoprotei; order Thermoproteales; family Thermoproteaceae; genus Vulcanisaeta; species Vulcanisaeta sp. EB80. The sequence continues at coordinate 6,531 of NZ_LCWN02000010.1, read as the reverse complement.
AGGCCAGCGAGGTTGATTCAGTAGCTAGGAAGGTACTTTCTGAGTATGGGTATAGCTCGTATTATATACATAGTACGGGGCATGGAGTTGGTATCGAAGTTCATGAGAAACCTGTCATAGGACCATCTAGTAATGAAGAGTTAAGAACCAATTTTGTAATAACGATAGAGCCTGGCGTTTACATTAAGGGTGTTGGTGGTGTTAGGATTGAAGACACGATATTGGTCACGGAGAGCGGTCCAAGGCTAATTAGTAAGTATCCAGTATATCTATTTTAATTAAATGAAAGCTTTGGCTAATACTAGTTCACTTACTTAATCATTAGCTTAATAAGCAGGTTACCGTGATCTACTAATGATGGGCCTAGACAACGTACCCAGCCTATTTATTCTCAAGGCCATGATCGCAAAAGAGCTCCAAAGGACTGGAGGCATCAACGTAATGGAATTTCCCAACTTAATCACTAAGGTTATGCAATACACACATGCCGTTAATTACCCCAACAACGCAAACAACTACATGATTTACTTACTTGACATAGTAGCTATTGACGGAGATAAGATAACCTTAAGTGAGGATGGTATTCGCTACCTGAGAGCCTTCGAGATACTTATTAACGACATCACCAAGCTCCCTTAACGATTCATTAAGTGAGACAATGACTATACTCTTAATGCTATCAAAGACCGTGCTATCATAACTATTGATGCAATTTCTCATCCTTGTTACATCAATGAACGCGAATATGTGTGGCGATCTCTTCCATGCTTCTGTAACGGATGCGGCCAATGGCGATAACTTATTTATATTAACCAATTTATTACCATGCATTATGTGCAACCTGGTTTCTGGTTCGAAGGTTCTATAGCCTATTATTATTGAGGAGGTTAGATCATCATTGATGAACCCGCTTAAGCAGGGTATTGATGCTTCGCGCAATTTTTCACGTAGCTTTTCATAAAATGCCTGGAGAACCTTATCCCTGACCTCACCCTTACTTAGTAGGTAGGGAAGGACATCGTTTATTAACTCGAGATTAATACCTTGCCTACTGACCAGGTCTATGAACTCGAAGTCCCTCTTCCACAATGCCTTATAAACGGTGCTCCTAGTAACCAGGGGCTCTAGGTACTTGGAAATACCCCTTATCTTATTAGTCAGGTACTCCCTATTCCTCAGTAATAACGATATTAGGTAATCATCTATTATGTACATAACATCGTAACCCTTCAATAGCCCTACGGAGAAACGGTAGAGGAGGCATAGGTAGTTTTTGATTTCATCATTAAGCTCCTCATAATGCCTCAGAAGCTCACTCATTAAATTCCTAGCCAGCGTATTAAAGAGTACAACCTTATGATGCAGGTAAACGAGCTTGTACGTGTTGAACCTAGCTATTACGAAACCTTCAAGGTTAGCCCTAGCCTTCTCATCGAATGCTATTGTGTAATTACCGTCATTGGCCACAATCTTCATATTATCGAATATCCTCTCCACATCACCAATACTAATTGTTGAACCAACACTCGCCCCTGTCATGTATGAATCCCTGAGTATGTACTCAACCCTATCGGCATCTAAGTCACCTGAGACTAGGCTCTTTAGTATGTTAAGTGGCTTTAACGCATCCTCACCCAGTGATTTAAGAAATTCCCTATCCTCCTGACCAATTACCTCTACGTATTGGGGCATCACCTTCATCAATTTACCCACAATATCCATATGTAGTAACGCCTTCACGATGCGCAGGTCTATATGGGGCATTATCTCCTTAGTTACCTTCCTAAACTCGTCATTATTCGTGAGTATGAAGTAAGTTATAACCTCATGCTCCTTAAAGGGACCCTTAAGGACCATACCCAGGGATGCCTCGTGAGCATCCCCACTGCAATTGCTTATTAATGGGTCAATGCCCTGCCCAAACACGCCCTCGAACACGTGTGAGAATGGTAGATGACCGAGGTCATGGAGTAGTGCCGTGATCCTCATGTGAAGTAATAACTCATCCTCTGTGTCAAGACCCACGCGCTTACCAAGATCCATCAATATTCCACGAACATTTTCCTGCCTCATCAACCTCTCAAACATGAGTGTAACAACCTGCAGGGCACCGAGTGAGTGCTCAAACCTGCTATAACGCGCTGATGGGTATACCATGTACGTAAACCCGAGTTGATGCACATACCTTAGTCGTTGTATGTACTTGCAGGAGTCCACAAACCTAGCCTCATCATCAGTAAGCCTAATCCACCCAAGCACCGGATCCGCAATGGCCTTTGTATAGTTGAGGGTCATTTCGAGATTAAAGGCTAAACTATTATTAAATTGTTAATTCTTAGGCAAAGCCCAGTGAGCATAAGCGACGCAATCATAATCGGTGCAGGACCTAGCGGCCTCTACCTAGCCCGTGAATTAAGTAGGGTAATTAACGTGACGGTTTTTGAGGAGGATAAGGCGCTCGGATTACCACCGCACTGCACAGGCCTCGTTAATACCGATTCGCTAAAGGTGCTTAATGTTTCGCCGCCAATCATAAATACCTATAGGTACGTGAGAATAACGGATCTTGAAAACCATAGCATAACCTTTGATTTTAAGAGGAGGGTGATAGCCATGGTCGATAGACCCGGTCTTGAGCATAACCTTGCCGATGAGTTGGGTAGTTCATCATTAGTACTTGGTGAAGGTGTTGTTGAAATTAATTCGAAGAATATAAGGACCAAATCGAGGCAGTTACCCTATGAACTCGCCGTGATCGCAGAGGGAGCCAGTGGTAGATTAGGTAGAGGGTTAATTCCATGGAATCCCAGCTATGTTTATGGTGTGCAAACCGACACTAAATCATACATTACGAGTGACCTGATGCCTAGGGGTGATGATGAGATCGTGGTTATTTTTGATAGGAAGTTGAGTGAGCATTTCTTTGCGTGGATAGTACCGAGGGATTACCACGAGTTCAGGGTAGGCATTGCAGATAGCTCAAACACGTGGGTTAAGTTCACAGAGCTACTAAAAATGGTTGGTGCAGAGCACTATAAACCATTTGGGGGCAGGATAATAATTGGCGGCTCCCCCGAACATGTTGTTGCAGGCAATGTAGCAGTGATCGGTGACGCGGCGGGTTTTGTGAAACCAATGACAGGTGGTGGGATAGTAATGGGCATGCTTAGCGCAAAAATGCTTTCGGAGAGCATATACGAAGCAATTAGGGAGGGCTTAACAATAAGTGATGCTTTACTGATTTACGACGAAGCATATAGAAGGTACGTTAAAGGTAAGGTTAAGGCCTTGAGTGCTGCATCGCACATTCTACACATGATGATCGACAAAAGCCTAGATTACGCATTAAATCTATTAGGTGGGTTAGGTGTTACTGTGAACGATTATGATAACCATATAGACGCCATAATGACCGCAGCCCTTAAGAGACCAGGGGCCTTCGTTAAGGCCGTGATTGGTATTGCGCAGGAGTTATCCTTGATAGAGCCTGGTAGAATTAATGAGTTGCTTAAGTCGTTAATGAAATAAGGTTACCTTGTGATCCTCATAATGTTACTCATATCCTCTAGTAGGCGAGTTCCTGGACCTCCATGAAACCACTTAATTATTGGGTCTAGGTAGTTAATCACCTCCTCAGCAACCGCATTCTTCAAGTCCAGTGGGTGAACCTTACCTTCGCTATAGGCTTTCGTTAGCTCCTCAAAGGTCCAGAACTCCATACGACCACCACCGTACTGCTGCGGTCTCTCTATCACAAACGGTTTACTCCTGCGCTCCCTAAATGCGAATAGGTGGGCTAACTCCATGACTGGGTTCATGGTGACCTCCCTTGGTGGGCAGTAGGCCTTCAGTATCTTTTGCCTGATCTCCTCCGCCGCATCGTGTAGGAAAATTGCCGTGTCAGGTAAGGACTTGCTCATCTTCATCTCACTCAATTCCTCCTTGGACTCCCTGCCGGTTATGTTGAGCGCTGGGATTAGGCTGTGGAATAGTGCTATTGGCTTCACCCTCTCACCATTAAGCATCAATGGGTAAAACTTAGTCTTTAGCGCAACCTCCCTAGCCAACACATAGGCCTTCCTTTGATCAATACCTCCATGGGCTATGTGGGACCCTATCACGAACACATCAGCAACCTGAAGCAGCGGGTACACAAGCCAGGACATCGGCACCGACTCACCCATCTTTCTACCCAGTATGGTTAGGCTATGCCTAATATCTGACAGGTTCGTAATCCTGGCCAGGTCGAGTATTAAGTACCAATACTCATCATTATTATGGTATAAGTCGCTGGCCATTAGGAACCTAACACTGCCTGGATCTCCACCAAGTAATTCGATGACCCTCTTGAAGGTCTCTACATAGTATGTGTTGGCGACCTTCCTTATCGTGTCTAAATCACCACCAAGCTTATTATTCAGCCAGGAGTGAATGTCGGCAAGGAGTATTGATACTTCCACACCAGCCCTTTGTAGGTCAACAACCTTGGATAAACTCACTATGCCAGTACCAATGTGTATATAACCACTTATTTCGAAGCCAATGTAATGCCTCAACTTAGCCCCGCTCTCCAGGTACTGCCTCAGCTCATCGACCGTGAGGACCTCCTCCGTGGGGTACCTCATTATTAACGATAGCCTCTCCTCAACATCCATCACCAACACTATTAGGGTTAAAATAATAAGTTTTATTGTGATGCAGACCATGAATTTATCGAAACAACGTGCTTCGGTAAGTAACGTAATAAGGTTTAATTTATTTTACATTAAGCGGGCAGTGATGGTTAATGTCGCCGTGGATTTAATAAAGGCATGGGGTCATGCTAATGTCAGGGCTACGCATAAGACTACGATTGAGGTAACTAAGGATGAGTACCTAACGCCGAGGGGTGATTGTATCGTAGGTATTAGAGCCGACAAGGCATTGTCAGAACTCGATCCTGGACTTAGAAGTATTATCAGTAAGGATGGGTCTATTGTGATTGTGATTTTCTCTGTTGGTGATTACTTCGACTATGTTGTTGGCATGGGTTCTTCAAGGTTGACGTTGAGTAGCGATGAGAAGTTGATAATTAGGAGGAGTGAGTATGTTGATGATGCAACACTGATGATAAGGGCCAGTAAGGCTGCCGCGGGCTTAAGTAGAGAGCTCGTAGATAGGTTAAAGAGGGGGGAACCTTTACTAGTTTATATCGTAGGTGTTGACCTTGAGCAGGATAGAGGCACTTAAGGCTATGGCCCTTAGGAAGTTAATCCACGTGGTATTATCCGTATTCCTAGTAATACCATTCATAATTAACCTAAGCACATACGGATTAACAAACACGCTGTACTTCACAATAATAACCCTGGGAGTTTCGGTAATATACGTAATCCAGGTCAAAAGACCCATAATAACAATAATGCTCCTTGACGCACTCACCAGCGCAAGGAGATCAATACTCCAACAAATGATGAAGTCACCAATCAGTTCCGCAATACCCTTCGAAATACTGGATGATGGATTAATAAGGCTTGAGAGGATGGTTAAGGACCTACTCGAGAGTGTGGAGAGGGATTACGAGAGGAGGGGCGGTTACTTAGGCATACTCATGGGAGCCCTGGGCGTGTTAATAAGCCAATTATTGACTGGTAATTACGTCGTATATGGTATAATATCGATAATAGTGTACGATACAATGAGCGCACTTGGTGGTGTGCTGGTAGGTAGGGTTAGGTTGCCATTTACCAATGCAACCATGGAGGGAACACTTATTGGCATGTTATCACTAGCCCTGGTATTGTACGTAATCACGGGACAATTAATAGGCACCTTAGCAATAACAGTAACCGCCGCATTAGCCGAGGCTTACGGCCTAGAGGATAACCTGGCGATACCGATCGCCACATCATTAATAGCCATGGCACTGGGAATGCCGATAATCACGTGAAACTAGCGATCACTTACGTCGGCCTAGCAATCTATAAAGTTTGTCTTCATCCTGCCAAGCCCTACTCTTCATAACCTCATCCCATAACCTATTGAACACGGGATAACCAAGCATTTTCTCAAGAGCCCACTCCCTGGCAAATTCACCATTCTTAATCTGCCTAATTGCCTCCCTCATTAACCTCTTAACCTCATCTGTAATATAGCGGGGACCGTCTCTCCGCAGTCGGTGGTTTTGCCACCGGCTGCTTCTCGACGGTCTCCCTGAGCCCCCTCACCGCAGCAGCTCCCCACCTGTCGCCAGGGGTTCCTCGCCCTGCGGGTCTCGGGACTCCAGGGATACAGTTAGGTTTTGTCTTTGGCGAAACAGCAGCAGGTCTTGCCTGGTAACAAGATTGGTTGGGTGAATATGTTTAGGGGAATAGCCTATGGAATTGTTCCGAATCGTAGGTATGCTGATGGTGCCGTAACCCTTATAATGAGCATCTACGAGTCATGTAGGTCGTTGAGTGTTGATTTTAGGGGTGTTGAGTTGGGTGATTGGTTGATGTTCCAGCAGAGTGAGCTTGAGCATCCAAATAGGAACATTACCTTGAAGCAAAA
>NZ_LCWN02000113.1:0-3420 GCF_002078205.2 Vulcanisaeta sp. EB80 | reverse complement strand
CTGTCCAGGGCTTTAGGCCGTAGACTATGTATGCCGTTATCATCGCACCAACCAACACAGCCATGAAGAAGACAAAGCTGCTAACAGCCATTTGTAGGTTACCACTCAGTATGTGCCCGCTCGCACACCCATTAGCCATCCTAGCACCAAAGAGCACTAGGTATGAACCTATGAACGATGCCAACGCCCTAAGACCTGGCGTGTTTCCAAACCTACTCCTCCATATGTGCGGTGTCCACTGCTTAAATGCCATGAATCTCCTGGTTATGAAGACTGATGATATTAACCCACCTAGGAACGTGCCTAAGTCTGAGAACGGCTCCCAACCAATCTCACTAAACGGTTTATCAACCGGTACGCCATTCACGATCTTAAGCCCACCGAATAACTGGAAGTAGGGCAGACCAGCCGCCCAGTGTGGGTTGAAGAAGTACAGTATTTGTGACTATATTCACGCATACGTCGTAGATTCACCGAAAATCTACCTAAGCACTATTACTGCAACAGCCACAAGGGCGAAGTCAAACGCAAGTGCGAATATTATTCTCGATGAACGTGGCTGCTGAACAGAGACCGACTCAATCACGTAATCGGGTATTTTTGGATAATCCTCCTTAAACTCGCTAACTTCATCTTCAAAAGGCGTTACCTCCTTCGTCTTGCCTATTAGGTGCAATACACATGCTCTTCCACCCTGCCTTCTAGGTACAAATAACCACATACTAATCATGAGCGCACCAAAGACTATGGCGACAAGAAACTCGTCTAACTTACTTGTTAAGCCAAAAACAGTAGGCCACGTTATAGGTCCAAAATTAAGCGTATCCCAGAGGAAGTACCTGACTCGGCCGAAAATCAATGACCATGTAAGTGCACCAAGTAGACCACCTATTACCGCGTAAACGGCATCCCTCCTACCCTGCCCAAGCGCTATCCATATAGTACCTGGGAAGTAACCAGCGATTGCTGTACCAATACCGAATAATAACCCACCAACGACAATACCAGGTACGAAAAAGCTCTTAATACCCCAATGAAGGACAGGAACAAATAGGTTTAACGCATATAGTAGTATTGCACCAACACCAATAACTAAACCGAAGCATACCATAAGTAATCTATCCTTTAGAGTTATAGCCCTAATTATGACATCTGAATTCGAGAAGTCCCAAATCTCTAGTGGTATTGATAAGAGTATGCCAGCAAATACACCAACCCATAGGGGCGCTAAAAACACGTGATATATCAACTGCATTAAGATGCCGCCAACCAGCATGACCAACGCGCCAACCAGGAGTATTGTTGCCATAACCCACATAGGTCTTAAGTTTGTTATTCCTACACTAATCTTTACAGAACTACCCATATTTGGTCATTGATTATACAAATTTATCTATATTTAAAACTTATTAATTCAAAAATTTGACAATTATGTAAAAAATGCGACTTTGGCCATGACACCCCTCATGTGGAAGTGTTTTAAAACTCCCCTTTTACGGCTCACTCAATGCCAACGTTTAAGCTTGTCCTTAGCGACCCAATGAGCGGTAGGGCCAGGCAGTTGGAGATTAAGGACCCTGTTGCCCAGAGGTTCGTGGGTTTGAGGATTGGTGATGAGGTTGATGCAGGTATTTTGAAGGAGGTTATTGAGTTACCACCTGGCTTCAGGGTAAGGATTACGGGTGGTAGCGGCGTTGATGGGGCACCAATGCTACCGAACATTGAGGGTGCCGTTAAGAAGTTCGTGTTATTAAGCGAGGGTATTGGTTTTCATCCGGATAAGCGTGGCATGAGGAAGAGAAAGCTTGTTAGGGGCAATACAATTAGTGATCAGATTGTTCAGGTAAATGCCGTACTCGTATATCCTAAGGATTGGAAGGAGGGGCCCGTGATACCACTTGGTGATAAGGAAGTACAGAAATTAAAGGGTGGTGAGCAGAAGACCGAGGAAACACAGTGAGCATGTCATTATTCGATATTACCTAACCCTATTTACTACCGTGAATACATAAATGCTTAAATCTATGGGAGCATAAAGTAGTAGGATGGATATTACTCGGGTTAGGATTGTCGTCAATGACTATAATGAGTTAGTTAACTTAATGCTAAATTGCACGAAATGTAGACTTCATGAGACGAGAAAGCACGTAGTCCCTGGAGAGGGACCCCTTAATGCCAGGATAATGTTGATTGGCGAGGCGCCAGGCGAAACTGAGGATGAGGAGGGTAGGCCGTTTGTTGGCGCGGCCGGTCAATTATTAACGAAGCTATTGAGTAATGTTGGTATTAGGAGGGAGGATGTGTACATAACCAATGTTGTTAAATGCCGACCACCCAACAATAGAGATCCAGAGCCCGATGAGATAGAGGCATGTAAACCCTACCTCGTAACCCAGATACTTATGATTAAGCCGCAAATCATAGTGTGTCTAGGTAGGCATAGCGCCAGGGAGGTCTTGATGATGGCTGGTTACCCCGAGAGGTCTGTATCTAGCATAAGCAGTATTAGGGGTAAGGTGTTTAATGTGAAGATTGGCGATGTCAACGCCAAGGTATTGCCTACCTACCACCCTGCCGCGGCACTTTACAACCCCAGGTTGAGGAGCATAATCGAGGACGACTTAAGGAAGGTTAAGGAGCTATCGAACAACCTGGGTAGGAGCGGTGGTGGTATACTCGATTATATCTAGCGGCGTTACAATGTTCCATTTAGGACCCTCCAGAGCCCTCTTACGTAACCTGCCAGGTACGGCAATGCTATAAGTAGATTCAACCAAAGCATGTGTAGTATAGCCGTGATTACTGCTGTAGCCACCATAAGCGTCATCACGATCTCCGGCAGCAAATCTATTATTCGCCCCCTAACCCACCTCTGCGAACCCTTGGGTGTTGGGACCCAATTAAACTCACCAATACCTAACAAACCCATTAGGTTCGCAATTGCTATCCTCGGTAATGCAAGTATGAAGGCTAGGTTCACGGAGTTTATTGCGAATATATCCCTCACAGGATCTCCATCATTCTCCATGTCAAGCTTAAGTAACGTGTATAGATACAACCCTAGCGTTGGGATTATCGTTATAGCCAGCAGTAAGAGTGCCCATGGGGGTATTGAGATACCTATTATGCTTATTGCAGTGAGTATTAGTATGGATAATAATTGGAGAACATAAGCAAAGTATTGACTCAAGTAGAGCAACACGGTGAATCCCTGCCTCCCACGTAAAACACCCCAGAAGTACTTCCTCATTACCCTCCCAGTTCCAAAACTCCACCTGAGCTGTTGCTTGAGAAAGCCGAAGTAATTGACGGGAACCTCAACATTAACCCTAGCATCATCCACATACTTAACCCTCAAGCCGTTTATGAAGAACCTAACACCCAATTCCACATCCTCAAGGACATCCTCAGGCCAGTAAC
>NZ_LCWN02000112.1:0-3554 GCF_002078205.2 Vulcanisaeta sp. EB80 | reverse complement strand
CGCTACAACGACAATAATGACGACCAGGAACATGAATCCCGTGCAGTTTGGTGTGTATATTATTTCTAGGCTTGGTGGATCGCATCAACACATGGATCACCACCTAACTCACCAAAACCAACCAAGCAAACCCTGGCGGGCCCGGTGGGATTCGAACCCACGACCTACGGGTTAAGAGCCCGCCGCTCTACCTGGCTGAGCTACGGGCCCGTTTTTCTTGGGTTTTTGTTGAATTTAAAAGCTTTCCCTCGTGGTTGTTGGTATTATTGATTGTTTACGCGTTAGGGTTAAGTGTCCTCCCGTGGTTTCTTGTTGATGAGGTTTGCGAACTTTCTCGTGTTTTTGGTCGTGACTTCAGCAGTGCTTGCGGTGCCGGTTACTGCACAGGCTTGGTTTGTGGTTTTGAACTCGAGTCAGGTTGGTGTGGTTATTGGTCCCGTTAACTCCACCTACATACTCAATGTGGTGGGTACGGCAAAGCACTGCGTGTATGTCGAAGCGTATGAGCTAACCTACCAACCCCTAGTCAATGAGTTAGCCAGTTTGGCTGAACGCGGCGTCAGCGTCTACATAGTCCTATCTGGCAATGTGTACGGCGGCATACCCGAGGATGAGTACTCCGCAGTGAGTGAGCTAGCTAGTGCGGGAGCTCATGTTTCGTTTAATTACATGTACGACTTCGTGCACAGCAAGGTCTTCGTCATCGACAACGAAACAGTCATACTAGGCTCAATAAACCCCACCTACTACGGCTTCGAACATGACCTAGGCATCGACCTAGTCATCAACAACGCAACAATAGCAAAGGTCTTCGCCGAGGTAATACTCAGCGACTACTACAACGAGACGCCACCGCAAATAGGTTACCCAGGCATCGTGGTCTCACCAATAAACTCCGCCGAGTACTTAGACGACCTCCTGAACCAACCAGGCCCCCTGTACGTGGCTATTGAGGAGTTATACCCATCCTCAAACATGTACAGCTACATCGAGAGGCACACGGACAGGGTCGTCATAGTTGGTGAGCACTCGGAGAATGATTACGCCGTCAGTGAATTAGGCGCGGTAATGGTGCCTGACTTGACGGCTAAGGCTATTGTGGTTGGGAATTACGTGTACGTGGGTAGCGTCAACCTGGACTACGAATCCTTACACAACAATAGGGAGTTGGGCATAATCATTGAGAACCCGGTTGTTGCGGAGGAAGTACGTGATGCAATACTGCAGTGGTATAGCGAGTATGCAAGCGGGACAACGCAACAGGAAGGACAAATAAGCCGAGGCTTACAATTACCGACAACAACACTCCTACTACTCATCATTCTATTGATACTATTTTACACGGCAAGGCAACTAATGAGACCAAGGAGACGAAGGAGGAGACGTGTATTAAGTTAATGTTTTAATGATCAGTTATGATTTCATTGTTATTTCAACTTAAGTAGGGACGCGATATTTCGAATTAAAGAATTTTCCAGATGTCGTTGAAGTATCTAATGGCATCATCAACAGGTACCTGGGTCACAGAACCAGTACTTGATACCACAAATGCCTCATCATCTACAATTAGTAATTCATCCTTCAAAAAGCCTGAATCCTCAGGTACAATCCTAACCCAACCACTAATCGACCTAATGGTCCGCCTACCAATAACGCTGAATATCACTAAGACCCCAAAAAGCCCGATGACCCCCTCCCTGCCCTTTTTGGGCGGGTTTAATCTTGGGGTCTCGATTGTTGCCCCTTCTTTGGGGTTATTGGTTTTACGCCATTGGTGGTGACGATAAAGCTCAGTATTTTCTTTGGTGTTGGTGTTTTGTAGCCTACCTTCTTTGCGATATTCCTTGCTGCATTCAGGTCTGCGTTAATCTTTATTCCAGTTAATTCGCACACGTACAACCCACGCTTAACCCTACCTTTCTCGTGCTCCATGTTACAGATAGAACATTGTTTGCTCGTCCCATACTCATTAACAACATTGAGTTTAATTCCGTACTCCTCAAGTACGTCCTTAAGCCAATTAATGATTTTATTAAACCACCAAATGTTTGTGTTGTACTCATTACCGTTGTTCTGACTGACCATGTATGGGTAGCCAATAAACACTTCATCAATGCCCATCTGCCACAGTGTCTCGGCTAGGAATCTAATGGCTGTGCGGTAATAATGCCTAAGTCTCTCGCGTTGCTTATAAATTGCGTGTAAATAAAACGTGTGGTACTTCCTCCATGACTCAAAACCGTGGTTCCTCAACCAATCCCTAACGGATTGGTAAGTGCGTATTTCACGCTTCCAGTAGTAGTACTCGGACTTAATTGTTGAGCCCTTGATTAAAATCGCAGTATCACCATGATTGAAAACAACGGCGAAGAGGTTGTTCAAGCCAACGTCTATGAAAGCCTTGTTATCGCCCCTTGGCTTGTCTATCTGTATTTTCTCGTGGATGCCTTTAACGTAACCCTTCGGGTTGCTCTTTGCTGGTTTGGCGCCAACCTCAATGGGCACATATGCGAACCATCTGTTATCCTCAAGCTTGATTACAAGCGTGCCTTGCCTCCCACTCCACTTGATTCTGCCGGCGTACTTTATTTTCAAACCCCAATCCTTAAGCACCAAATAGCCCTCGCCATTGTTGATAGGCTCCAAGTAATACCTGTCGTTCCTCACCAAAATCCTTAGCTCCCTTTTGCCTAGCACCTTATCCTTCCAGAAGCCTGGTGGTGATGGCTTACCCATGAATTTAGGCAACTTGCCTTGCTTGTACAGCTTGAGTAGTTCGAAGTACGATTTCCAGGCACTGTTATTCAACCTTATGACTTGCCCAGCATTCACACCCAACACACACTTATACCTGTGGTAAAACTCATGCTCCGTACCCTTAAAATCCACCCTACCACTTTCCCTATACTGAACAAGCCTGGCATAATTAAGCTCATTCCATAACTTGGCAGTGGCGTCGGCTATTCTTCTTAGCTTTCTCTCTTGGGCCCCGTTCGGCAGTAGTCTCAACCTAACCGTGCGTACATTACTTGATTTGGAAGATTCAGTGCCTGGGATGGTGAAAACAGTGGGGTATCGCCCCACCGGCTCACCCGAGGAAAAAGGCACCACCCCAGGCACAAAACAGCAAAAAAAGCTGGATTTTAAAACCTACCTCCGTAGAACCCCACTACGTGAGGCGACCCCGCCCCTAGAAGGGGCGGAGCTTGTCGTTCATTATTGTCAGGACTAGATCAAGGACTTATGCAACAATAGTCGCAACGTAGCATTAAATCACGGTATTGATACAGTGATAACGGGAAAGCCAACCCCGACTCCTGTTGTTGCTTGGTTTGGTTTTCGTTTTGGTTTTGATTTGGTGATCCAGATCACGGCTAGTCATAATCCGCCCATTTACAATGGCTTCAAGGTAATAAGCCGAATAGGAGCACCAGCCCAGGAAGAAGACACAAACCAAATAGAAAAAACATACCAAGAAGAGGCGGAGGACATCAATAAATCAGTGAGCAAGATTGAAATTAAGGACGTGCCAACAATAGATCCAAGCGGTGATT
>NZ_LCWN02000111.1:0-3596 GCF_002078205.2 Vulcanisaeta sp. EB80 | reverse complement strand
AGCAATTACACACCAAATCAACAATCCTAGACACAACAACAATGGGCATCGAGGAATTAAACGAAGTGCTCAATACCGTCAATAGGGAGGGATTGAACTACCTAACCGTCAGACTCGAGGGAGGACCAAAACAAGCCGAATGACCCTCTCCCCGCCCTTTAGGGCGGGGTTTCTACCGTGGGGGTCTCGTGTGTTACCCCTCCTTGGGGGTTATTGGTTTCACGCCGTTGGTGGTTATGATGAAGCTTAGTATTTTTCTTGGTATTGGTACTTCGTAACCCACCCTCCTTGCTATGTTCCTTGCCGCGTTCAGATCGGCATTGATTTTTATTCCAGTTAGTTTACACACATAGAGTCCCCTCTTGACTCTCCCGTTTTCATGATTCACATTGCATATTGAGCATTGCCTACTAGTACCGTACTCATTAACCACATTGAGTTTGATTCCGTATTCCTGTAACACATCACCCAACCAATTAATGATTTTCGCATACCACCAGATGTTTGTGTTGTACTCATTACCATTGTCTTGGCTCACCATGTATGGGTAGCCAATAAACACTTCATCAATGCCCATCTGCCACAGTGTCTCGGCTAGGAATCTAATGGCTGTGCGGTAGTAGTGCCTTAGTCTCTCGTGTTGCTTGTAGATTGCGCGTAAGTAAATTGCGTGGTACTTTTTCCATGACTCGAATCCGTGGTTCCTCAACCAATCCCTAACGGATTGGTAAGTGCTTATTTCACGCTTCCACCAGTAGTACTCGGACTTGATGGTTGAGCCCTTGATTAAAATGGCAACATCGGTGTGGTTGAAGACTACTGCGAATAGGTTGTTCAAGCCAATGTCTATGAAAGCCTTGTTACTGCCCTTAGGCTCCTCGATTTGTATTTTCTCGCGAATGCCCTTAACGTAACCCTTCGGGTTACTCTTTGCTGGTTTGGCACCAACCTCTATGGGCACATACGCGAACCACCTATTGTCCTCAAGCTTGATTACAAGCGTGCCTTGTTTACCAGACCACTTAATTTTGCCAGCGTATTTTATTTTCAAACCCCAGTCCTTTAGGACTATGTATCCTTCACCACCATTGATAAGCTCTAGGTAGTACCTATCGTTCCTCACCAAGATTCTTAACAACCTCTTCCCCAACACCTTGTCCTTCCAGAAGCCTGGCGGTGAAGGCTTTCCGTAAAACCTCGGCAGCTTGCCTTGTTTATACATCTTATTCAGCTCGAAGAATGAATCCCACTCTTGGTTGTTTAGGTTAATCACCTGCCCAGCATTCACACCCAACCTATCCTTGTACTTGTGATAAAACTCGTGCTCTGTGTCTTCGAAATCAACCCTACCCGTTTCCCTAAACTGCACCAATCTAGCATAATTCAGTTCATTCCAAAGCCTAGCTGTGGCATCGGCAATTCTACGCAACTTGCGCTCTTGAGAACCACTTGGCAGTAGCCTCAGCCTAACAGTACGCCTGTTTTCATCCATCTTTTTACGAAAAGAGGGAGTGCCCGGGTTGGTGAAAACAGTGGGTAATCGACCCACCAACTCACCAGAGGAAGAGAAAGGCACCAACCCAGGCACCAGTTGCCACCAGCAAGGCAGGGTTTTATAAACCTGATACTGAGCCCCCACGCAGTGGGAAAACCCGCCCTAAAGGGCGAGGCTTGTCGTTAATTGTCAGGGACTCTAGTCATGTTCGTGGGTGGTGACGAGAAGCTATACAGGACCAGTGAGGAGGGACTCAGGCAACTGGGTACGCCAATATACGTAGGATCCCACGAACAAGCCACACTACTCAAGTTAATAAGCACATCAATAATAATAGCCAATACGGCAATTCTGGCAGAGCTAATGCCGTTAATTAAGGAATTGAACTTAAACAACGACACACTAATGAAAGCGCTAACCATGAGCGGGGCAGACTCAGCACAACTAAGGACGAGGTTACCCTGGATGCTGAACAACAACTACCCAGAATCATTCTCAATAAACCTAGCCAAATACGTAATAGACCAAACAATAAAGCACGCAACAAACAGAGGCAAAACACTACCACTACTAACCACAATAAACAAAACCCTCGAAACAGCCAACCAAAAGGGCCTCGGCAGAAAAGACTTCTCCGAAATAGCCAACCTAAACCCATAAGTAAAACACTAGGGCAAACTAACGGCTAAAAACAAGACACTCAAGAAAACATTGAAAAATTATCCTGGTGCCGGGGCCGGGATTTGAACCCGGGCCCCCTTGCGGGGACGGACTTAGCAGGCCCGTAAAGGTCTCCGCGTCAATCCTGCGGAGATCGCCTTGGACCTGGCTCGGCCACCCCGGCGTTTGATTGTTTATTGCTTATGGTTTAAAGGTTTTTGCTTCCATAATTAGTTTTTAACCACGAGTATTATTCCTCGATAACGGTGTTCATTAACGTGCCTATACCCTCTATCTCAGCCTCCACAACATCACCACCCCTAAGGAACTTATTCCTTGGAAAACCCACGCCTGCAGGCGTTCCAGTGCTTATGTAGTCCCCTGGCTTTAGTGTTATGCCCTGTGAGGCCCAGTGTATTAATTCTGGTATTTTGAATATGAGATTTTTCGTATTGTCGTCCTGCTCCACCTCACCATTAACCCTAAGGGTTAGCCTTAAGTTATGTGGGTCCTCTATTTCGTCCTTCGTTACCACGTATGGGCCGACGGGTGTTGATGAGTCCATGCTTTTGCCGTAGATCCAATCCATGCCGTAGGGCTCCTTACTGGGGAATTGCCAGTCACGCATTGAGACGTCATTAAGTATTAGGTAGCCGAAAACATGGTCAAGGGCTCTATCAACATCGATGTACTTGCCTTTCCTACCTATGATCAGTGCTAACTCAACTTCCCAATCAACTTGCTTGGAAGCCCTAGGCTTCAGTATTGGTTGTTTATGACCGATAAGCGCGTTTGGAAACTTGGGGAAGAAGTATGGTCTATCTAGGGGCTTGGCGCTGCTTTCCTTACCATGTTCTCGATAATTGACTGCAACACAAAGGATCTTCTCGGGGTTGGTGACAGGCGGCAACCAGGTAATCGAGGCTGGATCCCTAACTACGGCATTACCCGACTTTAAAGCCCTATTTATTAAATCTCTGATTAATTGCATGATAGGTTCGCCACCCTCAATCAGTGATTTCATATCATAGAGAAAGTTTGGTGCGTTATCTGTCTCGTAAATCCTCATGTAAGTCTCCGGTAAATCCATAACCACATTATTGACGTAAGCACCCACCCTTTGTTTACTACCCCAAACAAACGATAGGAGTCTCACGAAGCAGGTAGGTAAGTAGACTTATTTAAACACCACCTCATACTTGTACTATCTCTGTATCTTGTTAACTTATTTAATTAATGCCGTATGTATTTAAAAATTATCGCTATATTTTATATGGGATTAAAATTATAAATAATTTTACTCCCTCCAACCATCCTTAAGTAAATATTCCTCAATTGCCATAGCGGCATCAATGCCGTTCTTTAATGCCTTACCTATTAGGCTTGGTCCGGTGGCTACATCGCCTGCTGCGAACACACCCTTTCTAGTTGTTCTGTGTTT
>NZ_LCWN02000110.1:0-3600 GCF_002078205.2 Vulcanisaeta sp. EB80 | reverse complement strand
GGGGCTCGGGGAGACCGTCGAGAAGGAGACGGCGGGTCAACCGCCATCTCCGGAGAGACGGCAAGATGTTATCCTTCTACGTTATTATTAATTATTATTACGTGTGTTTTATGTTATTTTTCATGGGCATGTGTGGTTGGTGATTATTGTTTAATTAATTGATGGAACGTGTGCTGATTTAAGGAAAGCCTTTTAATTCGATTGTTTCGGTGATTATTTAATGGAGTTTTTAATACTTAATTGGGAGCGGTTGGTGGATATGTCGCTTGATTTGTCATTATTGATTAAGGACTCTGGTTATAGGCCTGATTCGATTGTTGCCGTACTCAGGGGTGGGTATGTTGTGGGTAAGCTTGTTTCTGATTTCCTTGGTGTTGATGATTTGGTGGTTCTTGGCATAACGAGTTATGGTACTAGGGTTGGTTCTGGTGAGGAGCCTGTTATTACCTACCCTATAGTGCGTGATTTGAGGGGTAGGGCTGTGTTGCTTGTGGATGATGTTGCTGATTCCGGTAGAACGCTTGCAATGGCTAGGGATTTGCTTAGGTTTTATGGCGTTAGGAGTGTGAGAACGGCTACATTGTTCGTTAAGCCATGGTCAGGGACTAGGCCTGATTATTACGTAGGTACCACTGATAAGTGGATTCTATTTCCCTGGGAGGTTGGTGAGGTTGTTAGGAGTAGGCTCGATAAGGCGGATATTAACGTGGTAATAAGGGAATTAGGGTTGGTTAATTATTTCGGTGAGGATTTTGTGAATAAGTTCATGAAATTATTCTCTACTCGTACTCGATAGTGGCCGGAGGCTTGGGCGTTACGTCATAACCAACCCCAGCAACCCTATCATCATTATCTAAAACCTCCTTAGCCACCTCAAGTAATTTATCACGCGATAACCTGGGCACATCCGCAGTCATGAAGTCGTCGGTCACCACAGCCCTTATTGAAACGAAATACTTACCACGACCTCTCTCAGCTAACTCGTATATTACGTGGGTTACATCGTACCTCGATGTCACGAGATCGTAAAGCTCATAAACGATGTCCCATCGTGTAGGTTCTCCCCTAATTAACGCAACATGGCCATACGAACGCGCATCCCCCTTGACCCCCGTTGCCCTAATGCTAAACAGCTCTGCAGATAACCTGCCGAGTTGCCCTAGGGATTTCGTGATCTCATCATTATGTGAGACCTTGAATTCCCAAGCTGCCGCGAACCACTGGCTGAGACCTAGTTCGCCGAGCCTCTTTTCCACAATTTCCGTGGCCTTTCTAACGACATCCAGTTTTTCCATAGTTAAGGTACCAACGGCTCTTATGCTAAGCCCAGGTCCTGGGAAGGGTTGTCTATTGATGATCTCGCCGGGCACGCTCAAGTACCTGGCTATCTCTCTAACCTGGTCTTTGTAAAGCTCCCTCAGTGGCTCGAGGAGCTTGAACCTGTACCTACTGACGGTGTCTATGCCCACCTGCTCGAGCACATTATGCTGGGTCTTGATACCGCCCTTCGTTTCTATCCAGTCTGGGGCTATCGTGCCTTGAACAAGCCAGTCGCAACCAAGCTCGTTGGCTATCCTGGAGAGGGCTGTGTAGAAGAGTTCCCTAAACTTGACCCTCTTTTCCTCAGCGTCGCCTATCCCAAGCATCTCGCGGTAGAAGTAATCGTGTAAGTCGACTATGTTGATGGGTAGAACGCCACTTAGGAGGGATTTCACCTGGTTGGGTTCGTTGCTCCTCATGAAGCCTGTATCAATAAACATGGCCCTCAACCTATCACCGATAGCCCTCCTGACTAATACCGCACTTGTCGTGCTATCCACACCACCGCTTATTGCGGCTAATGCGCAATTGATCGGTAGGGACCTGGTATAATCGATTAACTTATTAATAATGCTCGTGTAATCCATTGATTCCTAATTTAATAAACCATTTAAATACTTTACCTAGAAATCATGGACATGGCGAGGTTGATTGTTCAATCAAAATTATCAAAGATCATTTATTGCATGGTGCATAGTTCCAGGAAGTTCCTAATTATTAATGTGCCGAACTCCGTGTGCCTAACCTCTGGGTGAAACTGAACGCCAAACCTACCCAAGTCCTCATTTGCCATTGCCTCCACGGGTACCCTGGAGCTGTGCGCAATGACCTTAAAGCCCCTTGGTGGTTTAACCACGCTCACGTTGTGGCTTTCCCACGCAGTGAATTCCCTGGGTAAGCTCCTCAGTATTGTGTCCTCATCATCCACCTGAACCCTAACACCACCGAACTCTGAATACCCCTTCCCCAATTCGCCACCGTATGCGTAAGCCATCAGTTGATGGCCGAGGCATATACCAAGTACGGGTCTTGGAAACTCAAGGATATAGTTAATGGCGTTGCCGGTCCTGGGTATGTCCTCGGGTATGTTCCAGGGTCCACCGCTTATGATTAGGCAGTTGTATTTCTCTCTAACCTTATTGATGGGTTCGTTAGGTTCGATGAAGGCTCCATCGAATCCTAGCTCGGTAATGCGCCTTAGGATTAGGTGGTTGTATTGTCCCCCGAAGTTCAATATTCCAATAACCACGGGATTTCCTGTAAAAATAAATCTTTAAAAGCTTTTGGTAATAAATGCTCGTTAATTATTAAGTATCTTTAATCATTTTATTAAATAATGGATGATAATTTGTGTTTAAACAATTGTTTAAACAAATGATTATTATTATTATGTGAAAGCTTTATAAACGTTTCAATAAGCGATGGAACAATGGAGGTCAAATCGGGAGTTTTCCTAAGGGAGTCCACGGGTTTGGTTAAGGAGGCTGGTTTTTGGGATGCGGTCTCAATAAACATCGCCAACATGTCGATTGGCGCCGCCCTTGGAACTGTCGGTTTCACATTAATGGCTTTGCCGAGTTTGGTTGGCGTTAACCTTGTGTATGCGTCGTTGTTGGCCTTTCTACTATCCATACCACAAATAATCGTCTATACGCTATTGACAACCCTAATACCACGAACGGGTGGCGACTATGTGTGGCTTAGTAGAGCCTTTGGTCCAAGGCTTGCCTGGTTAATAAATGGTTTGGTTATGGCGTTTGTGATACAGGCTTTGGCCTATTATGCATTAATTGCTATAGCCGGTGTTTTCCAGCTCGAGTCAGTGTTGCCCTTGCTTGGGTTCAACGTGACGTTCAATACCTGGTCGATGATAGGCGCGGCAATAGCCTTCTTCGCCGTGATAGTTACGGCCAACATATTGGGTACTAGGTATGGGCTTAGGCTCATGACTATCTTAACCTCAATATCCCTGTTAGGCCTTGCCCTAGCCATTGCCGTGTTATTCATCACACCGAGGACTGCAGCCATAGCTGCGGTGAATGAGTTGTTGCCAAGTGGTTACTCGTACACATCATTATCCAGTGGTTATAGTGGTCCTTACTTCACATGGGATGGTGCCTTCATGGTCATACCGTTCTTCGCCCTGTACGTCTACCCATGGTTGATGGCAGGTCCCGCAATAGCATCCGAGATCAGGGGTAAGTCAGCCATTAAGTTTAACGTACCTACTGCTGCGATTACAACAATGATCCTGGCGACGCTAGGTTTCGAAGCCCTCTA
>NZ_LCWN02000109.1:0-3605 GCF_002078205.2 Vulcanisaeta sp. EB80 | reverse complement strand
TAAGGGTGGGGGTGGTGAGGAGGAGCGTGGTGACTTGGCTGTGGTTTTCACGGTATCCGCGATAGAGGCCTTTGAGGCTGCGCTCGTCCTGATCGCCCTGATACCCAGGAGTTATGCCTCGGCGTTGATAGGCACGTTGATAGCCTCCGCAATAGTTATTGTCCTCACCGCATTGATTAAGGACCAAATAGCCAGGATCAGGCTGCCCCATCTCAAGTATGTCCTTTCATCACTGCTCTTCAGCTTGGGAACGCTATGGGCAATGGAGATCGTAGGCCTTGACGTGACTGACCTGGTCTTGATACCCCTCTTCCTAGCCTACCTAGGCATTAACTACTTGCTGATTAAGGTGTGATGCAATGTGGTACGTAGACGCGCCAGAGTGCCTACTATGCCTTCTCGAATCCAGGTACTCGGAACTAAAGAAATTGAATGTTAAGGATCCAGCAATGTACATGGAACTCGGTAGGTACGTGATGGAGAACGCAGGTAGGGGCAGGGTGGCGGTATTCATAGAATCCCACGTATGGCTTAGGCGCAGGCTCGGGATTGATGATCCACACAATGATGAGAAGGCATCCCTAGAGTCCCTCGCAAAGGACGCAATAAGCAATCTACTCAGTAACTTAGGCGATGACGTAGTGAAATACGTGGAGCTTGCAGCAGCGGCAAATTCCGTGGACATACCCATGAGGGGCTACAGGTTCAGTACGGAGGATCTACTGGCTAGGCTCAATGATGAGGTCCGCTGGTTGGGGTTCACGAGGGATGGCTTACGTGAGGTCATCGCCAGGGCTGGCTCGATAGGGTATGTCGTGGATAATGCTGGTGAGTTTCAATTCGATAAGGCACTCATCAAGAAGCTTGCCGAGTTGGGTAGGGAGGTGGTTGTTTATGCCAGGTCCGAGCCGTACGAGGTGGACGTTACAGAGGAGTACGTCATTGATGAACTACACGGTCTCAGCAATGTGAAGGTTGTGGGAAGTGGCAATGCGTACTCGGCATTGGTTAATAGGGATTTGTGGTCATCATTGGGGTTCCACGACTTATTGATAATGAAGGGTCTGGACAACTTCGAAACGTACCTAGAGCTAAAGCCCAGGTTGGGCAATGCATTATTTCTACTAAGGGCTAAGTGCCCATTAATAGCCAGGCTTCTCGGTGTACCAACCAACAGCCCTGTTATAGTTAGCCGGGATTATGTGGATGAAATACGTATTCAATAATAGGCATTAGGCATCCTAGCCCTGACAACAGCCTCCCTCAATGTTGGGTACTCTATCCGATAATTATTATTTACCTTAACTATGAAACCACCCCTGATTAGGTTTGTAATTACCCTATGCATTACCGACTTACTTAACGGCTTACCCAATACCCTACCCACCTCACTCATGATTTCACTCCATGACAGGCCCATTGGGAAATTAGCCAGTAGTTTAAGCACGGTAATGTAGACACCAGAATTGTACAATTTAACGAATGCCTCTAAATCATGAAGCCACTGGGATATTGCATACTCCCTAGCCCTCTCCAGGGCATCAACATGGCTTTTCCCAACACTCCTCCCTATCCCATACATCACAACAAAACCAGGGATTCCAGAGAGAACATTATGCACCTCAACCAACTCATCCCTCGCATAATGAATGCCAACCTCGTTGAATCCCCTCGATAGATACTCCACGGTATCGTCTAAACCCCATCTCTCGATAACGACCTCATCAACAAACCTGGCAAAACCAGCCTCAGAAGCCGATGGTGCAATAACTCTCTCGAGGAGCCCCGGCATTGAGCCCGTCAGTATGACTATTATGTTTAGGTAATTATCATGGATAAACTGAAGAAAGCCCCTATAATTGAAACCCCTTATAAACGGCAAGACCTGGGCCTCATCAAACACCACAACAAACCTATCATGCCTACGACCAAGCTCCCTCATAAGCGTCAACAGGTTCGATTGAAAAACCGACGCAGTAACCCTAACGTTCTTAAGACCTAACTTGAGTATTGCAAGGTTGAGTTCGAGATCAACCTCAACCCGCCTATCACCAAACCTTATATCGCTCGGCACAAGGGCTTGGTAACTAACAGACCTGAGACCCATGTATGGTGAAAGATCAAAGTAGATGTATGGGTAATTAAATTCATTAAGCACGACCCTAACAACACTAGTCTTACCAACCCTACGCGGACCAAGAACCGCCACAAAAACTCCTTTCTCAATATCATCCCTAATACGAGAAACAGCCCTCCTATGCCCATCACCAACTAATAGCCTCAAGCTATTTATCGGTCTATCGCTGAAGTACATGAGTTCTCACCCAGAACTAGTTCTTAGTGAGAACCTATATAAACCAATTGACGAAACTCGCGGTCAAAATCATCGATGTATTATTGCTGATTTATTACTTCCTTCGATGCCATTAACATTCCCTTCCTGTTTGGTGTGTCTCTTGGTAGTACGTATTCGTCATTTACCTTCTCTATGAAGCCCATGTTAACTAACCTATTTAGTATTTCGTAGACCCTCGGCTCAGGGACTTCACCAATTAACTCGTTAACTACCTTGGTAACCTCGCCCAATGTGCCCCTACCGCCTAGCCTATCTAGCGCGATGACCACTGCAGAATACCTCCCTGGTGATTGTGAATTTATCAGGAAGCCTTTGAACTAACCATCGAGTCAACGTCCTAGTCCCTAAATCTCCTTAACTAGTCTCAATCTTCACAGCATTGAGTTCAAGGAATGTCTCCTTATCCACACTTAGCACGTTAGAGATGAACCTAATTACCCTACAGCCCAGCGTATATCTCTTAATGGCTTCATTAACTCCCTCTAGGAATATCCTTAATGAAGTCAGGCCTTGAATATCCCTTTCTCCTTGGGTCGCCTTTTATCCTACTTAGGTCTAATGTCAAATAACATTACGCCCCCGTAATTATTACGCCCACGTAATGTTAAAACCTTACTCATTCTTACAAGTATCTATGGGCAATGATAGTAATGATACACCCCGGATCTAATAAAACCATTTACTATATGAATCATAAACAAGTCTTAAACCACCCCCTTACTCACTAAACCAACCCTATCAACATGAGTCATGATTATGAATAATGGCGTTGGAGTAAGCATCACCACTGATGCGATAATAAGTGCATTACCGAGTGATTGCAATGCCATGATTGGGTTGATGATACTACTCACACCAATAATTGATAATGATGCTATAATTGTAATCATGAGGATCACAAGGCTTGGCAATGCAACCACTGTAAAGGCTAAATTCTGCGTCGATCCAATGCCCGTTGAAATCCTAAAGTACTTAGGTTTCGTAAGACCCACGAACACGCTTAAGCCGGTTGTGAAGAGACCTGTGGATAGCGGTACAAGTATTATGTCAATAATTAATACGTATGGCAACGAAACATGAGTTACAATGAACATAGCCATTACCAATACCTCAGCAATTATAAAAAACACGGCAAATGCTGAAAAGCCAACAATGAATAAGGCTCTGATCAACTCCCCATCCGAGACGCCATTGCCAAAGAGAATCTCGAAGACCCCATTCTGCATATCGGCCTGTATCGTTCCAAGGA
>NZ_LCWN02000108.1:0-3689 GCF_002078205.2 Vulcanisaeta sp. EB80 | reverse complement strand
AGCGTGAAAAGAGAAATAAGGGCGTTAAAGGCGAGCATGAGTACTTCGAGGATGACTTCCCAGACATAAAGACGTTAAAGGTATAATGGTAAACAGCAAATTAATCAATTCAAAATCACGATAAATAACACAACCAGGTCTCCAATGCCCTTCTGAATCATCCTAATCCTACGAACCCCCTCCACAATGCAGTTTATTCGGTAATATTAAACCAGTGACAATAATGGTCAAGTCTCGCCTCTTTTTGTCGTTAGTGGCTTTTAAGTCTGGTTGTTACTCTTTCTTGTGAATGCTACGTAGGGCTGTGGCTGTCGAGCTCGAGGTCACTAAGGAGCTCAATAAGCTACTCTATTCCGTTGAGTCTGCGTACCTAAGCATCGTTCGTGAGGTTGCCGTATACGCTGTTGCGAATAATGTTACGAGTGCGACACAGCTCCAGGGGTTGTTCTACAGCAAGTATAGGGGTGAGTACCAAGGCTTGCATGCTCACTTAATAATCCAGGCGATTAGGCAGGCATCGCAAATTGCGAAGTCATTCATTACACGAAGGAGGAAGGGCTTAGCGCAAAAACCATACCCTGAGGTTAGGAGCATCTCGATTAGGTTTACGGAGAAGGCATGGAGTTATGAACAATTCATCCACTCCATAGCCCCAGTCAGGCTTGAGCTTTCCCTACTTGGTGTTCGTAGGGTTGTTTGGTTGAGACCTCACAAGCGTTTTTGGCTGTTTTGGTGGAGGGTACTAACTGGAGAAGCCGAGCTTGCGTCTACGTTGATTATTAAACGTAGGACTAACAAATGGTACGCCATATTTGTCTTTGAGCTGAAGCCCAGGGAGGAGAAACCAAAATTAGTCTTTTCCTTCGACATAAACGAGAACACGGTAGCCGTGAGTAGGGTTGATTTACCATCCACCGTGGGCAAGGTGGTTGATTGGAATAGGCAGTACATGATTCCAGAACTATACGCGATTAGGACTGATTTCGGCAGATTGGCGAGACGATATGAGAGGGTTAGGAACGCGATTATCGAGAGGTTGAAGCCCGAATTTGCATTACCGAGTGGTAATTACGTGAATGTGACGAACACCAGAGAATACAGGAAGTTCGTAAGAAGGCTGCGCGAAGGCAATAGGAAGCTTGGTCGTGTTAGGCATGTGGCTAATGAACTAACAAGGACACCGGCAATCATTGTTACCGAGGATCTCGGTGAAAGACCTCAGGAGTCGATGATTGAGGATGTCATGAAGGACGAGTTTAGGCATAGAATAAAGCAGACACCGTTCAAGGCTGTGGAGAGAACCGTTGAGGGTAAGGCTTTGGAGAGGGGTTCAAAACTCGTTAGAGTCTCATCCTATAGGAACAGTAGGGTATGCCCAATACACTTCACAAGGCTTTGGGAGACCAACGACTGGCACGTTCTTTACTGCCCAAGGGGCCACTACGTGCATAGGGACTACGCGTCTGTGATGAATATGACGTGGAAAACAACACCAGAAGCATGGAGTAAAGGCGTATGGTGGGACTTGAGTAAAGGGATGGACTGGAGAGAGTACGAAGGTAAATCAAACACGACCATACCATACTCCATCGTACAGTACCTGCACGCAATGCTAAAGACTTTCATGGCCAGCGAGGAAGGCCCCGCAGTGCTGGCCCGGGGCAAACCCATGAACCCAGCCGGAGAAGCCGATGAAAGCTGGGCGAGGGCACCACCCCGCCCTCTTAAGGCAGGGAGGAGGTCAGCCTTGAAAATAGTTATTAATATTGTATCTAGTTTTAGTTATTGATGAGTGAGATTAGGAGAATTAGTTTAGGCGTGGAGTGGCTTGACTATGCGTTGCAGGGCGGTGTGCCTAGGGGGACGTGGACCCTAGTAACAGGCGAGCCTGGTGTCGGCAAGAGCATACTGTGCATACAGGCGGTGGGTGCCAACGTCGACGCAATGCCCGTGGTTTTCGTGAGCACGGAGACCAAGTTCTACGACGTGGTTAGGCAGGCTAGGCAGTTCGGTATTGACCTGAGTGATGCCGTCAGCCTAACCGAGGTCTTAACCGGGAAGACGAAGGATGTCAAGACCAACCTCATAATCATAGATCTCTTTGGGCTCACAAGGCAGTATAGGGAGTTACTTAGGGCTGGGGAGGAGGGTGAGGAGGGGTCTAAGGCGAGGGCTAAGTCACCGTTGAGTATGGAGGTTGTTATGGCGGCTATTGAGAAGGCCTACGAGGTGCTGGGGGTTGGTGAGGAGGGTGGTAAGAAGGACGTGTTGGTTGTCATTGACTCCCTAGCACCCATGTGGAGCCACGCCCCAGCAATGGCCAGGCTCATCACTTACAGGCTGAGGCAGAGGCTTTATCGTTCAAACGTGACTGTGTTGATGACGAACCAGTACGCGCCAACGACGGGCATGACCTTCGGCTTTGGGGCGGAGCATATTGCGGATGCCATAATCCACATGTGGTTTGAGAGTGTTGAGACGACTAAGGAGATTAGGAGGTGGTTGATTATTAAGAAGGCGAGGCTCACGAATCATTATAGGAAGGCGATGAGGTTCGACATAGAGCCGGGTAAGGGTCTTGTGCTCCTGGAGCCAGGAATAGATGAGTTGAGGAAGTGGTTTGAGAGTAGTTCGAAGGGGCGTGTTAGCAATGAATAACTTTGACTGCCGTGTTAGGATTGTTGAGGTTATGGAGAATTTTCTAATGTATCTAGCTAGGGTGGGTGGGAATGCCGATATTGATTCAATCAGGGCTGAGCTTAGGAATTGCGGCTCCCTCGCTGAGCCTTATTTGACGGTTATTGATGGTAATGAACCGGGTGATACTTTATCGGCTGCGGTTTCATATTATCAATACGTTAAGTATGTTAGGGGTGAACTTAATGTTAATGAGGGGTATTTCCGTGGACTTGATTTAGAGCTCTCGAATCCCGCTGAGACATACTCAGCGATTATCAGTAATTTGGTGCGTGCGCTACAGGTTGGTGATTACGTGTCCGCCTCTTTTCTTGCCGATTTGGCATTTGTGGTTAGGGTGTTCATGCTCTGTTTAAGTAATGTCAGGGATTATGGGTATTGTGATCGATTAAGGTCGTCGTATAAGACTAGGCTTTTAATATTGAGGAGTAGGTTTAGCAGTTCTCGATCGGTCTGAATTTATAACCGTAGTTTATTAATCCATATGTGCCATCCATCTTCACCATCCTGAACACGACCTCGACCTCCATACCTGGGTTGAGTTTTTCCGGGTTCATGCAATCCACAATCTGCCCAATAACCCTGACACCCCCCAAGTCAACAATACCTATTATCAGGGGTTTCATCTTCTCAAACTCGGCAGGTACTGAGTAGAGAACTGTGAAGTTCAGTAGTTTACCCGTGCTTGGTAATGGGTATGGCTTAAACTCCCTAGATCCACACTCACACACAGCCCTGGGTGGGTAGTAAACACGCCCGCACCTAACGCACTGAACACCCTCAAGCCTGTAGTACTGCGGTGTTCTTCTCCAGTACCTTGGTATCGATAGTTTCTGTTCGACCATGTCAGGTCACCCTCCTGAGCACTATCGCTGTTGATACGAGGTCAAACCCAGCCATATCCTGAACAACACCAAGTCCAGCATTGCCAAGCGAGTCAAATGGTTTCTGGTTTGTGAGCTCCATGACCATGGAGACGATCTCGTACATGC
>NZ_LCWN02000001.1:0-101008 GCF_002078205.2 Vulcanisaeta sp. EB80 | reverse complement strand
GGATTTTGCACAGATCCTTAAAAGACAACTGGCCTTATTACCGAGGCCATTCCTACTCAATTCTTGGCTCTTTATAGATACCCATGACACCCCAAGGGCAATAACGGTATTAGGGGATGCGGAGAAGCTGACCTCCTCCTTTTTTTGGGAGGTTTCCTCGCCGCCACCTTCATTTTGTATCTGGTGGAGTTCATGGGTTTGCCCCGGGCCGGCATTGCGGGGCTTTGTTCGCTGGCCGTGAAGGTCTTTAGTATGGCACGTAGATACTGCACGATGGAGTGTGGTATTAGTGGGTTTGATTCGTCTTCGTGTTTTCTCCAGTTCATGTTCCTGCTCAAACCCTTTAAACTCCACCATACTCCCTTTGTCCAAGCTTTCGGTGTAATCTTCCAAAGCATGTTTGTTACTGACGCGTAGTCCCTATGCACGTAATGCCCGAGTGGGCACTTTAGTACATGCCAATCATCTGTTCTCTCAAGCTTCGTAAAGTGAACTGGGCAAATCCTACTGTTCCTGTATGATGATACGTGGAATAGTTTGGAGCCGTGCTCCAAAGCCTTATCCACAACAGCCTCCTCAATACTCTTGAATGGTGTCTGTTTTATGCGGTGCCTCAACTCGTCCTTCCCAATTCCATCAATCATCGACTCCTGTGGATTCTCACCAAGCTCCTCGGTGATTATGATTGCTGGAGTCTTTGTTAGTTCGTTGGCGATTTGCCTAACCCTACCAACCTTCCTATCCCTTTCTCGTAATTTCCTCACCTGCTTCCTGAACTCCCTTGTGTTCGTCACATTCACGTAATTACCGCTCGGTAATGCGAATCTAGGCTTGAGTTTCTCGATTATTTTGTTTCGAATTGCCTCATACCTCCTAGCCAACCTACCGAAGTCAGTCCTTATCGAGTATAGCTGTGGCGTTGCGTATTGCCTATTCCAATTAGCCACCTTGTTCACGGTGGTTTTGATGTTGATCTTACCCACTGCTACCGTGTTCTCATTTATGTCGAAGGCAATGATTGATTTTGGTTCCTCCTCCCTAGGCCTCAGCTCGAAGATGAATATGGCGTACCACTTGTTCAACTTGCGCTTAATCATTAGCGTTGACGCTAATTCCGCCTCCCCACTCAAAACCCTCCACCAGTATTGCCAGAAGCGCTTGTGTGGTCTGAGCCAAACCTCCCTCCTCCCGCCAAGCAGTGATAGGCTAAGCCTAACCGGGGTTATTGATTTAACGAACTGCTCATAATTCCAAGTCGTTTCGTCAAACCTAATGGACACGGTCTTAACCTCCGGGTAGGGTTTGTTCACCAAACTCTTCCTTCTTCGCGCAATAAATGACTTGGCGATCTCAGAGGCTTGTTTAATGGCTTGGATTACTAGGTGAGAATGCAAGCCCTGATACTCCAGCCTATACCTGCTGTAGAACAACCGCTGGAGTTGATTCGCACCCGTAACATTATTCGCGACAGCATATTCAACAACCTCACGAACAATGTTGAGATACACAGACTCAACGGAGTAAAGCAGCTTATTGAGTTCCCTAGTGACCTCAAGCTCAACAGCAACAGACCTACGCAACATCCACAAGAAAAAGCAGCAACCAGACTTAAAAACCACCCACGACAAGAAGGGCGAGGCTTGTTGTTCGTTTTGTCAAGAAAATCTACGAAAAATACGGATTTAAGTGGGTAGGCAAAACATGAAGAAAAACTTATAACCAAAAACAAAAGAAACATCATGCCACCGTAGCTCAGCACGGTAGAGCGGCGGGCTGTTAACCCGTAGGTCCCGGGTTCAAATCCCGGCGGTGGCGCCAACGAATTTTATTCTATGTTTCTCGGGTTTGGGTTGGAAATTGTTTAACCCCCGTGGGTGTGAGTTTGTGGGAGTAGAGCGTGGTTGTGCTTGATGTCTGTTTCTCCGCGTTTGTGCGTTGTCACATCGCCAACCCTCACCGCGGGTTTAAGTTACATGAATCAAATTATTCATGTAATTCACCAAAGCCTAAAGAAAGGCACTGAACCACTCCAATCTACCTTTCATGGGTAGGTAGGGTTAAAAAGCCCCGTGAGGTGAGGAGTTCAGCATGTTGTCTGTGCCCAGGACTTCGCTTGCAGTGGTTATCCTAGCCTTAGCGGTATTTTCGGTGGTTGTTTTGGCCTTGGTGCCAAGCCCAGTGACGCCGAAGCCCTTCATGACTCTCCATGGTCTTGGTTATGAGGTTGATTATTACAGTGTATCGGCGTTTAATTACCCGGTTGTTGTCTTTAGGGGGTTCATGAATGGTGAGCCTGTGTTCTTCACTGTTAGTTTGTTCGCGATGGCTCCAAGCCGCATTTACACGGTTGGTTACTACAGTGGTTATGGCTCTGTGGCGGTTAACCTAACGGGCTCGTTGGTTAGGTACATAGCCAGTAGGTGGCTTGAGGAGTTCAATGGTGCACTGAACCCATCACTAATAGCATTCATAACGTACGGAGAGGGTAACAAGACGTGGACAGTAATAACGGCAATACCGTACAAACCGAGCTGGGTAGTAAGCCAGGAGCCAATTGAGATCACGGTAAACGCGAACTTCACGGCAGTGAGGCCTGTGATTGCAGTGCCAATGACAAAGCCAACAGGCACCACGCAGAGCGACTCGACAAATGGTCTTGGCAGCGACCCATTCGGTTATACATACGTGGGCAGTTGCATGGGTAATGCTAATGTTTACCCACCACCCCCACCACAGAGCCCACCAAGCTGTGGTAAGTACGGCACACAATGCTACTACTGGGCCCTACAACAGTGCAGTGCGTTCGAGGGCCCAATACCACTATTTTTCGTGGGTTGGAGCCAAAACGCAATACAAAGCATAAGTGGCATCTTTATTGATTATATGGGTGGTGGCACGGCACAGTCAGGCTCAGGGCTATTCGGCACACTCAACGATAGTGGTGCCTTAGTGCTGGTGGGCCCAACAATCACATTCTCACAAACATACACAATAGAGACGCCGATTGGGTCTCAGGTATGCATTGCATATGGACCATCACTAACCTTCACTGGAGGGAACTGCCCTGGTATCAACATTCCATCTCCCATCTACTACGTGCCCTCCTCAGGCTTCTTCTACATAGGCTTGCCCGGCAATGTCTCCTACGTAGCGTTTCAGGAGTATGAGGGTGGTTATGGCCCCTTGGATAATTGGGCTAATGGCACCGAGCCACTCTCACTATTGCCTCAGGACTTCTTCGATAATAATTACTTACTGGTTTACCCATATATCGATGTTGGCAATGGCTCAATTACCGGGATGTTCGCGGAGGTACTCCATGCCTACGAGATGCGTAGGCAGTTGGTAGTAAGTCTCGATGATGGCTACAATAGTGTGGCTAATGTGAGTGCGTGTCCAAGCCCACTATATGGTTACCAGGAGTTGACTGGAAACCTCGCCTTTGTCGAATACACGTTGGGTAATGCTATTACTGCCTATAGTCCGAGACCGGTGAATATCGCACCCCTCCTCGAGTCACTACTCCCCGGTGTATACGTTGGTGAGGTACCCACCATTGTGGGTCATTTAATCACTGGCGCAGGCACTGTCTCAACCATCGCCGGCGCCTTCATAGACACCAACCACCTCTTAATAGGCGCTAATGTTTATGTTAACTTCAACCCATCATCAAGCTCCTCATTCTACATAACGTTGATAGGTAGTCCGCAGGCAACAAACCCAGGCGGTTCATCATCAATATACCCAATGGGCATGATAATAAACGCCTCAAACTACTACCTCGGGTTGCGTGAGTGTGAGAGGTAGGTGTGGGTCCTCGTCTGGTAATGCTTAATTCCTCTCTCTTGGTTTTTGCTTGATGGTTAGGTCCCTCTTCTGGTTCTACGCCGGCTTTGTTTTTGTGAGCTTTGCCTCATCCCTCTGGCTACTGCTTAGTTCTGTGCTTACGGTTATGCCGATTCCTCTTCCGTATTGGTTGCTTTACACTCCTGGTAATATCGTTGTTGCTGGAGTCGTTGTTGCTGCTTTGATGCTTGCTTTGTACACATACCTCGGTGTTGTTTTGGTTTTGGGTAAATTGAGTAGGGGCTTTGTACCGATAACCATGGTTATCGCATTCGTCATTGGTTTCGCCCTACTACTGGCTGGGTTGGCAATACCTGCATTGGTTATTTTGGTGATTGCCTACGTGATGCTCATCGGCACATACGCAGTGCTTATTAGCGTGGCAACAACGAGGGCATCAAAGGCACTGTGGGGTGTTGCAACAATAATCTTAACATTAATACCACCAATACTCATAGGAGGAGGATTGGCAGTCATTGATTACGTGAAATACATGGCAATCATAGAGCAGGCAACGACCATAATCGCATCGGCAGTGGAGGCATGGAAACTGGGTGTTGGGCAATGAGGGTCCTCACCACCTCATTACTGATAGCCACAATAATCGCCGTAATCACAGCTTTCGCATTGTCCCTGACCCACGGCACCAAGCCGGTGGAGACTAACCTCGACGCACCAATGCCAACAGGTACGAGACTAGACACTACCATTTATGTTGTTGACCCTCAATCATCAATCCAGGAATTAACAAGTGCCGGCATACCTCAATCATTAATCAAGCCAATTAGCCTAAGTCAATTGCTTAACCTACCTAACAATAGTGTTGTTATGATTGATTGGTCTGTGGTTGGGTCTTACGTAGATGCGAACATTGGTGGTAATGTTACGTTGAACCTGGCGAGCCCAGTTGTTGGTTTGTTGGAGGGCTTGTTCGCCAAGGGTGACCTGGTCCTAGTGAACGTGAGTAGGTCCGAGGCATTGGTTGCCGAGCTACTCCTCTCCTACGCAATGGCTAGGGGTGCGAACGTAGTTTTTTACGGACTCAATGGGGCTCGCTTCTACGTAGTGCCGATGCTTGAGATGCCAGTGAATAGTAATTACACGTTGGTTGGGGCAACCGCAATAGAGACACCATACGGAGTAGCCGTGCTGGTAGGGCCAGTCAGTCTCGAGGGACTACCAAACCTACTCAGGAACTGGCTAGTGCCAATAGAGGCGGCTAAGGGCGAGATCAAACTACCAACAACAAACCAAGACCCAAGCTACCAAAATATGGATCCATGCTACGTGGTCTATATGAATGATTTCTCAAGCTCGCAGAGCTCGAGCGGCATCTACACGAGTGGTGACTACATCTTACTATGGGGTATGCAGGCTTTAGTGAGTCAGGGCGCGCCTTATTCTTATGATTACGGCATTGAGGCTGTTCAGGACAACTACGGCGACACATTCTACTACGACTCATGCATATTAATGCTTAATTCGGTCTTAGGGTCAACAGCAAATGGCGAGGGAGTTATAGGTGCGGAGTTGATGGGTGATGTCGCCTATTCCATGTCGCCGGGCGGCATTCCCGTGTTTAGCATGCTCGGCGACTTTGATATGTATGGGAGCTCTGAGGCGTTGGGTAAGCCGGTTCTATTTAATGAGGCGTACAAATACAATGCCTACATAGCCGATGGTTACGGTGCTTATGAACCAACCCCAATGTTGAGTATGCCCGCCCAGGGTGTGTATGAGTTAGTTAGGGTCTCAACGACGTACTACTATAACGGGGCGGGATACTACGCATATAACCTAACATGGTCCTTCTCATACATCTACCCCCTCTGGCTATTTGGTTTTCCACCACAGCCTGGGGTATTCATTAACGGCTTCAAGGTGGGCCCCGGTGGGAGTGCGGGTATATTCCTGAAAAACTACTCGCCTGGTGGCACATACTGGTTCTACTTACCATTTAGGGTGGGGATCACCACGGGGTTGCAGTTGGGTTTCATAGACATACCATGCTGGAGGGTGTGGACCAATGAGGTTTGGGTTGTTGGCCTAGTCTCGTCATTGAACAACACCATTTCAATAAACGCGACGTATTACAAACCACAGGGCGTACCAGGGAGCCTAGTGACGGGTTACTACGTAAACCCAATATGCAATGTATGGGTAACATCACCACCCATGTTTAAATACGGTTGAAAACCAAACCCTAACTCAGTCAAACCCTCTAAACTCACCGTAGTGGGCAACCCTAACCCTAAAGGGCGAGGTTTATCGTTTACTTTCATCACCGGTGAGCATCATCCTACCTAATTCCCGCCTTGGACCGAAGGTGTGAGACCCCGACTATAATCTTCGCATTGGCTAGATCACCCCATGGTGGTACAGGTCTTCTCCAGTATTTATCACCGCTAAACCTGGGTAGTGGTTTAGCCCCTTTTCCGTGCTTAACTAATCGCGGATTGTTTCCATTTCTATGCCATTAATTGATCACCAGATCAATTCCTCGGGTATGTATTTGTAGGTAATTGTAGATGGTGTTATTGATTTACTTGCACAAGCTTTTTAGGGATGGTTGCTACTAAGACTGATGATGGGGGTGGGAAAAAGACCCAAACCGACCTGGATCATTCCACTAGTAATCGCCTTGGCTATTACTCTGGCAATAGTCTCAGTACTACTTCTAACCCATGTCACCAATAAGCCAGGCACGCCGGCATCGAGTGATTCTCCAATCAACATGTACCCAGGCCCGCCAATCTACGTCGTTGGACCACAATCATTAACCCAAAGACTCGTTAGCGTCGGTGTACCACAATCACTGATTAAGCCAGTAAGCCTGGGTCAGTTGTCTTCCTTGCCTGGTAATTCCACGGTCATCATTGATTACTCGGTGATTGAGCCTAGTGTCGTTGTTGGTGTGGTTAATGGGGAGATGAAGCTTAACCTAACGAGCCCAGTGATTGACTTGCTAACAAGCCTAATAGCCAAGGGTGACTTGGTCATGCTCTACGGTAATTCAAGCGATTTACCAGTTATGGAGTACCTACTAGCTTACTCATGGGCTAGGAGGTATGGTGTACTCTACATGATGAGTAGTAGTGTGCCATTTGATTACCTAATCGCATACCCAATAATACCAATCGGCAGCAAGAAGGCCCTGGCAGTGGCATTTGGCGGGCCGCACTACCTGGTTATTGGGCCAGTAATCCCAAGTGAGTTAGCTGAGGCAGTGGCTATGTATGAGTCGTTGAGTTACTCATTCTCAATAGCGAGTCTTTTCTCAAGCCTTCCTGACCCTGAGGCGTATTACCTCGACCTGTGCTACTATATTTATGAGTGGTACCACTCTGTGGATTACTACCTAAACGGTAAGTGGGATAGCGACAGCTACTTCATATGGGCGTTCCCAATACTCGGCCCACACTCCTACGAACCACCGAGTATCATGGGTTACAGTGATGGTAATGGCACACTCTACTACGACACATGCCTAGAGATAAGCACCCAGGTTTGGGTCACTGCAACACCACCGAACATACCCGCCTACGTATACGGCTATGTTGGGTATAGGCTATCGGAGACGGCGGCTAACAATGGTGGTGAGGTTTTAAGCGAAACCGGCACAATTGATTACTATACCAGTTACAGGTACTACAACGAATCAATAACGAACTCATTCGTTGGAGGTAGTACGGGACGACCCCAACTAGTACACTTAACGACTGGGTATGGCTTTAGTGAGAGTATAAGCATTTCTACCATCCCAGGAACGACAGCTTACGGTTACCCTG
The DNA here is from genome assembly GCF_002078205.2 of Vulcanisaeta sp. EB80. Taxonomy (NCBI): domain Archaea; kingdom Thermoproteati; phylum Thermoproteota; class Thermoprotei; order Thermoproteales; family Thermoproteaceae; genus Vulcanisaeta; species Vulcanisaeta sp. EB80. The sequence continues at coordinate 93,374 of NZ_LCWN02000001.1, read as the reverse complement.
CCAATAACGTTACCTGGAGGTTCAGATTCAGCCACGCAAACAATCCAGACATTGACTACTACAATGATTTCGATGATTCATCACCACTTTGGATTATGCCGAATTTCATAGGTTTTCCAAACCCCCAGCAATCAGCCTACCTGCCAGTCTACGTGAGTACTAAGGTTTTAGTGAGTTCTAGGTGTTATTTGGTTTATACTGTGAATACCTATGAGTACATCTGGGTTGATGGTGGTTGGTGGCTTACTGCACAACCAACAAGCTCAAGCACGGGCTTGGTCCCATCGGTATCGTACGGATACGGACAACCAGGCACATACGTGAGCGGAGTCAAATCATGGAAAACATCCACACCAGAACTATGCTGGCCATAACAAAACCAATAATTACTCCTTGTTAGTGCGATGTGCATTTCTAACGTGGTTAGATCAATGCTTTTCTTTTATCTTAAGTGTTTCATGAGGTATATCTATCCTTAGTGGGTTATGTTTTCTATTGTTTTTTTGTAGGGTTGTGTCCATTTTATTTAGTATGTCTAGGTTGGTTAGTCCGTATTCCCTGGCTATTTCGCTTGGTAGTTTGTATAATATGTTTACTTTACCGTCTTCCTCCCACAGTAGTACCCTGAGAGGTAAATCATACCCAATCTCTCTCCTTCTCTGCATGAGGAGTGTACCGGCACTGGGATTCCCAAAGATGTAAAGTTTGGTTTTGCTTAGGTTTAAGCCAACGTCCTCTGCGTTCTTGCTGTGGTCGATTACTGCGAATATTCTCATTCCAGCACTTTCTATACTCTCGATTAACCTACTCTCGCATTCCTCAAATGAGGACCATTTACAGGTAATAGTGTGCATTATGAAGCACCACTCAGCAATCGCATTAAAAGGTTGCGGATTGATTCATGTGTAATTATACGACCCACCAATCTCGTATTAATTAGCATTAACGCACTCCCTACGATTCTAGTAAGTTTAAAAGGGCCTCAAGTTGACTTAGGCATTAATGGGTTTACCTAAACTACTTATCCTAATCATGATTTCAGCAACATTAATAATAGCCTTAGTCCCAATCCTTACCATACATGCCATCAATGAAACCACAACCAATACAACAACAGGACAACCACAACAAGCATCAATCAATGCCTCGTTTTCAAGTGGTGTTACTATCTATGTCGTTGGCCCCCAGACACTCATTCAAGAACTCATTAATGCCAATATTCCCCAATTCACAATTAGGCTCACTAACGTCCCTAACCTACCTCTGATACCTCCTGGCTCCGTGGTTGTTATCGATTGGGATTACCTATTAAATTACTTCAGTAATAATGCATCCCTCATCATCGACTCACTGGAGTCCCTGTTTAGGGATGAGGATTTAATTGTGATAGCTGTTTCAAATCCCAATGAGTCGCTAGCGGCGTCTAGTGCATTGGCTATAGCCTGGGCTAGGGCTTATGGTAGTAAATTCGCAATGTCTCCAGCAATTGGTGGATTATACGTGGCAGCCTTCGGTAATAACCACAGCCTAATATTCACAGCAAGCTATAGTGCCAAGGGAATAATAGGTTTCGTAAACGAGTACGAGAGCATTAAGGAGACATGGGCTGAGGCGGCGCAGGAAACTGAGGCAAACCTAAATCTAGGTATTTATGAAGATCAATTAAGTCCAGGCACAAACATGTTAGACCCATGTTTCGGTTCCGGTCTTCAAAATGGTACCTATGAATTAGCGTTTGAATACGTACCTATGTATGATGGTATAGATTTGCTGGCTTACAGTGATGGAAACGGATCTTTCCTTTATGATACCTGCATTTTCATTCACAAGAATTTAATCAATGCAAGCGGCGTTCTCGAGTATACCATAAACCCCGCTGTGTGGTTCGTTTACATTCCAAGTAATGCAATAATTAGGGATGGTGGTCGTATACAGTATTTCATTGGTACGTTTGATCACGAGAGAGGTTGGATTGATTACGTGTATCATTACGATAAATACCTAGGAATACCTATAAACTCATACACTGAGTATATTCCTCCCTCGGCAAGTCCATCGTCTACATATGGTGAAGCATCATCGGTGCATGTAATACAGGAGAACACAGGCGGTATTAATAATAACACTTGGTATTTCTACTTAAGTGACCCTGAGATGGCGAATCAACAATATTCAGTTGCTTACGAAGAAGCTGCTGCGTGGGTCTTGCCTCAGGGTAATGAGACCTCCCAGACGGCTGTTTTGTTTGAGGAGTTTGGTGTGAAGTTATTAACGGCCCGCTTGGTTAAGTTTCAGTTCCTATTTATCTGCTACGTGGAGTATGAATACAAGTTTGTGTGGACGGACTTCGCGTGGGTGCTCCATTACTCACCTAAGTCCGGCATAAGTGCCAGTGGTTTAATAATTAATCAGCAAAGCCCATACTACGTCAGTGGTATCACCACATACAGTAGGCAGGGTTACTCGCTGTGTTGGTGATGTATTGATGATCATTACCCCTTAGTTTTAACCTATTAGGAAGTTATTTTCCTAACTCCCTGGTCATTATACCTGGTTCTGTAGCCGCTGCATACTTAACCATACCCATCGCCTTCACCATGCTCCTCTGGAATCTGAAGCTTGAGAAGCTGAACAACTCCATGGCCTTCCTCGTGTAGTCACCTATGTACTCCCCATAGCCCACCGAGTCCTGTCCAGTTAATAAGGGGTTTGCGTTAACTAACAGATACACACTATTTCAAAAATGACATTTTCTACGCATTCCTGGGCATTTACGGTCTTGATCATAGCCATATTACCACTAATATCAACCCTCTGCATCATTGCCTATGTCTAATTTCAAATTTTAAAATGATTTTTAACGTCAAAGCTATAGGCTAATTAGGACCTACTCCTCTGTCTCGGGTAAGTACCTTCTGAATAATCCGTAGTAGAGTACGATGCTGAATATTGCCGTGAACACAAGCGTTGAGGCGATCATGGTGTATATGGCCACCAGCGGTAATGGTATTGCTTCATTCAATAATTCATTAACTGGAATACCAGCATTACCACTTAGGAATAGGTATGGGTACCTGGATCCGTCATTCACGAACTCCATTAGCACGAGTATTAACTCGGAGAGTATACCTGCGGTTATCGCTAGAGGTCTATTCACGAAACCCATCATTGCATTGTACAAGGCTATCGCACCGACTATTGTTAAGGCAACTACCAGCACTATTGCAGTGTAGAATAGTGGGTATACGAAGCCGAGGCTCGGTTTTCCACCTAGCAGGGGCCCTGCTATGTTATTGACTATGTATGGGTCGTACCTGGCGAGAACCACGTAGTAGTACGCCCCAGCTATTGATTGGGGTATAAGCAGTGCCATACCTGTGCTGAGTGCTATACGCACACCCCTAACATCCATGTTACTCCTGGTGGCTAATATGGCTGCCAGTACGAAGGCTCCTACGTCTAAACCACCGAGCATTGTATGCAACGCAAGCGCTGGGTACACGGGGTTTGCTAGGGCTGCTATGTACGATGGTTGATCCCCATCAATGCCTATTGGGTAGTTTAGTCCAGCGAATAGGTACCTAAAGCCCAGCGGGACTAACAGCACGGATATTGCCATGGGTATACCAAGAAGGCTATGGCTCCTAGGGCTAATTCTACCCCATAGATGCCAGTACATGACTATGAGCGGTATACTAACCAGAATGCCCGTGAGGGCTATCGCAACTGGGTAGAAGTAGACCCTGGTGAATATGGCAACCATGCTCGGGAAGAAACCAGCCATGTATACAGTCAATATTGTACCCCAGACACCACCGAATAGATCGAAGATGACCATTACCCTGAACGCCCTTCTAGCCAGGAGCTCTAGATATGGGTCATTCCTTAGGTAGGCCGTGTACCTAATCGCTACCGTTAATACGGTAACCCCAATTATCACATTTACAAATATTAAATGCATGATCAACGTGAATCCGAGCAATGAAAAAAGAAATAGATCAATACTCATGATTCACCACCCCTCAGTAATTCACTAATATTCCTTAGAATACCTGGTCTGGTAGCTACGTAATACATCGCCAAAGAGCCTCCCACGGCTATTGCCGTGAGTATAGCCAACACGTAAGCCACAAAGACTGGTGTTATAGGCACTGGTGTAACTACCTCGTTAGTTGTTATTAGCCCATAGATGGTCCACGGTTGCCTACCAATCTCTCTAGCAGCCCAACCGGCGGTTGCCGCGATCGCCGAGCCGAAGGCCATTACCATGGTTAGGAACGGTAACACATTGTAATAGCCAATTAACGGGCTTAGTAGCCTGTAATTGATGAAGTCCGTTATGTCCGTTAACACAGGTATCCTGATTAGGTAGGTGAACAGCACGAGAACTGCTGCTATGGCTATGATTATGCCTGAACCAATCATTGTATAATAAAACGCGCTAACCAATGGGGCTATTAGCTCCAGTGATAACACGGCCTCACGGCAATAGCTTGAAAGGGTTAGGTTTGAAATTCCCGATATGTAGTTAATCATTGAGGGGTCAAGCTTCTCGTATAACTCCACGAATGTTGTGTTGCCAAGTGCATTGCATGAGCTTAGGTAGTACTCAAACCCATGTATTGGGTGGTATGGGTTACCGTAGGCGAACAATGCCTCTATCGGGTCGTAGAATTCATACCCATAAACCCCCTTACCACCAGTTAACGTAACCAATGCCGTGAACTTGAGCGGTTGGTACTTAACCACGGTATCGCCCATGAAGTGCCCTAAAACTATCGGCTCTATCAGCAATACTATGGTTAACACCCATAGGATGGGTCTTAGAAGTTTTATGTACTTATCATCACGCGTTCCCAGATACCTCACAGATAAGGCAGTACCTACCACGCCAAGTCCTATGGCGTAGGCGGCAAACAATGTGTGGAACGTCGTGATTATGGCGTCTGGGTTAACTAAGGATATGTATGGATTTAGGTAGAAGACCCCAACCAGGTGGGTAAAGCCTGGGTTAGATAATGCCATCGACCCATAACCATACAACGTGTAGTTAACCAATAAGGCTGCCAGATTAAGTACACCGGTGACGTTAGCATCGTCAGGACCATAACTGGGTAGGAATGGGTATAGAGCCCTTAGTATGTTCCCCATGCCCCAGGGCACGTTCATCCAGGCATTTGCAGTAAGTATGAAGTAGCCCGAGAGGGATCCCAGGAACCAGGTCACTATGAGTAATGCTATTGAATAACCGGCCCTCCACCTGCCCAGGGTTATTAGGAAGAACACAACCAACACGGCCTCGCCTATGAAGGCTATGGTGGCCTCATAAAGCAGCGGTAGAAAGCCTGATGACGCAAAGAGTAGTATACTGGTTGGCCATATATCAAGTAAGCCGAACTCAACTATGGTTCCCGTAACAACGCCCAGGGCAAAGTTAACAATTAAGACGTTAGTAAGGGTCTTTGCATAATTTAGGTAGAGATTGTCGTGAGTTCTTGACCACATAATCAACCAGGCAAGTATGGCTAAGGGGAGCCCTAGGGTTAATGATACGAAAACCGCGTGTAGGTATATGCCATAGATGGTCATCACCATGGCGTAATCCGTGTTCAATGCGTGTGTATAGATTAATCCCAATGCGTGTAAGTCTGTGACTGGCACAACGATTACCACTAAGCCCTATTTTAAATACCCATGCATGTTCTATAAAACTATCAAATGCGTAATCCTTAAACACTTATCTCATAAAATTAATCAATATACTGGGTAATTAATTAACTATTCAATATAACACCGCATATCCTGTTTAAATGAGTAATCACCATCTATGTGGTTCGGCTTCACCCATGGCTATTATCCTGAGCCTCTCCACACCTCCTATCTCCCTTATTATTCTAGCCACGGATTTAGGTACCAACTCCTCCCAGGATGGGTCACCCTTTATGATAAGCTCCCTAATTCTTGTGGAATTCAGTTTCTCCCTATCATACATTGGTTGCTGCCTAACCTCAATACCAGCCTCCCTGAAGAGCATTGCCACGAAGGGATTACCTGTATAGGCAACCTGAAATGGTGGTGTGTATGATCTTAGGTGCCCGAACCATGCTGCGTTATTTTCTATGTTTGGTATTGGTACAATAATAACTCTCGATAAGTCGACACCACCCTCCTTAAGGGCTTCCCTGAGCATCCATATTCTCTCGCCTATGGTGAATGGGTCCTTTATTATGTAATTGAATTGTGCCGACCCAATTACCACTATTAATTCATCAACCTCCCTGAGAATATCCCTAATGGCCCAAACATGACCGAGATGTGGTGGTTGAAACCTACCGATGAATATTGCCCTAATCATCAGGGTTCTAGTAATGGCTTACTTATTTAACTTGTTATTAAGGTGCTTCTGCATTTGGTTATTAAGTTTTCGCTAGTTGACGCATATATTGGTTATCATTAAACTATATATTAAGATAGTATTTAAATAAGTCCTCAAGCAATGATTATTGTATGAGTGAGGAGGTTAAGGAGGTTACAATAGCAACGAGCGGTAAAGTCATTCAAACACCCTGTGGCCCCATAATTCATGGTCTTGAGGATGTCCTCGTTAAGACTACGACAATCTCAGATATCGACGGGAAAAATGGGATTCTGTGGTATAGGGGTTATAGGATTGATGATTTGGCAAAGTACTCAACGTTTGAGGAGGTAGCTTACTTAATCCTTTACGGTAAATTACCAAATAGGAAGGAACTTGATGACTTCAAATCATTACTAACCTCCTACAGGGAATTACCCAACGAGGTTTACTCCATAGTCACAACAATGGGTAAGGTTAAGGCACACCCAATGCTAGCCCTCGAAGCCGGTGTGGCCGCCCTGGGCGCATTCGATGAAAATCCAAGCGATTATAGTAAAGAGGCAAACCTAAGGAGAGCTATTAAGCTGACCTCGGCACTACCAATAATGATAGCAGCGCACTATAGGGCAAGTAGGGGTCTCGACATAGTTAAGCCGAGGAAAGACCTTAGCCACGCAGCGAACTTCCTATACATGATGTTTGGCAAGGAACCTGATGAAACCTCAACAAAGGCGATAGACCTATACCTCGTTCTGCACATTGATCATGAGGTGCCAGCCTCGACCTTCGCAACTCTCGTGGCAATATCAACGTGGACAGATCTATACTCAGCGATAGCCGCAGGTATTGCTACACTGAAAGGCCCATTACACGGGGGCGCTAACGAGGCTGCAATGAAACAGTACCTAGAAATTAAAACACCCGAGAACGCTAGGCCATACGTCGAAAAACTGCTTGCCGAAGGAAAGAGATTAATGGGTGTTGGCCACAGGGTTTACAAGGCATACGACCCAAGGGCTAGGATATACAAGGAGCTCGTGAAGCAATTAAGCGAGGCCAAGGGCAACATGACATGGTACAACATAGCCTCGGAAGTGGAGAAGGTTGTCCTAGAAAAATTAGCACCCAAGAAGCTTTATCCAAACATTGACTTCTGGAGCGGCATAGCCATGTACCTGCTCGGCATACCCTACGAGTACTACACACCAATCTTCGCAATGTCGAGGGTCGTTGGTTGGACAGCCCACGCAATAGAGTACCTAGACCAGCATAGGTTGTTTAGGCCCAGGGCATGCTACACAGGCCCCCATGACGTACCCTACGTACCGATGGAAAAGAGGTCATGAAATATAGACAGGTAAAAGTATTAAAAATAAAAATTCCCACTTAATTGTAATGAATTACGACGAAATATTAAGAGAATTGAAGCAGACGCAAGCAAGCATACGGGGTTTAGCGGCAAAGGCGGTTATTAATTACTTAGTAACTGAGCTTGAGGAAATTGATGACTCAATTGATGAGAAAATCATCGATCAGCTTCTAATAAACGCATCACTACTGATCAATATTGAGGAGGAGGACATATCCAGGGTTAAGGAGCTCATAAAGAAGTTAAGAAATTAAATGCTTGCTAAAATAACGCCATAATTCATAAGCCCCATCCATGATCGAATCCCTTGAAAGCAACTAGATCAACTATAACCGTAAATTAAAAAGTATTAAAAACCAGCATATCACGTACACGAAGCTTAAACATGGATCTCATCTACATAATAAGGAGAGACTGCATCGAGAACGTTACAAACAGAAAGAACCTACAGGTAATAAACATGAGCGATGAAGGCGCACTCCTTGGTGTTGGAGATGATGAGGATTTCGTAAATGACGCAATCAATAATGGATGCACAGTTTACGCCAGGCACTACAGATTTAGGATAGTTAGGATGGGTTATGTAGACGCCATTGAAGAGTCCATAAGACCCTTCGATTCATGGATTGAAAATGATGAATTAAATCTCGTAGTTAATCCCCTAAGACTAACCACCCTGGATCTAGCCAGAATACTATATGGTTTAAACTTTGATTTAGAATTGATCAGCGAAACGGATGTGGAATTCATGAAGGGATCCTAGGAAAAACACTTATCTTTAAACCCAATAGCATTTAGCTGATGGATTTAACAAGCTTCATGGACAATTCAAGACCCAGCGACTATGAATACTTAATCGACCCAGCACCTCAATATGCTCTTAAACTCATTAATCTCAGGAAAAACACTCACGTACTAATCATTTACGGGGACATGGTTGCTAACTACGAAGGCAGGGCTAAATCAGAACTTGGGGAATTAATGCCCAGGCTAGTCATAAGCAAGCCGGACGGTACCTTTATGGTCCATGAGGCTACGAAGAGGGAACCACGCCTATGGAATCCACCGCCCTCAAGCTTATATGCGACGATTGACGGTGGTGTGCTCATCCTAAGAAGCGTTAGAGCAAGCCCTAGGGAGGTTGTTGTGGTCGAGGTGCCCGTAATAAGGTTTACGGCTGCCCTGAAGCTTGGTACGACAATTAATTACAGAGTGTTTGGTAGGGAGGAGGATATGGTTAACGCCATAATTAACAATCCAAGCATGATCGAGGATGGACTCCAGATACTCGCCAGGGAGTACCATACGTTGGTTGGCGATATCGACATACTGGCCAAGGACAGCAGGGGCAATCTTGTTGTTATTGAGTGTAAGCGCTCGCAAGCAGGCCCTGAAGCCGTAAACCAACTTAAGCGTTATGTGGATTACCTGAGGCAGAAGGAGGATAAGCCCGTGAGGGGTATAGTGGCTGCTCCATCGATATCAGCGGCGGCATATAAGTTCCTGAGACTCTATGGTCTCGAGTTTAGGCATGTCGAACCAAAGTCCTAGGTATTTATTTACTTACGGTATTGCTGCTATACTTAATGCATAGATTATTCATTAAGTTAATATCAGTGAGGCGCCAAAAAGTTCTTATGAACAATCTCAATTATGGTGTTATAGATAAATCATTTTGGTTGGTTTACTAATTACTTCGAAGAATTAATGGTGTTACGGCATTGCCATGAATATTATTAATAATATTATTGTTATTATTACCCACATTATGTAAGAGCGTGCTGATAAAATCGTGAGCTCCTTAAATGACTTATCTCTGGCTGAGTTTATTAATAATAATACTGTGAGTAATCCATCCGTTGAGGGTATTGCGAGTATTATTGATAGTAGTATTGTCTGGGCTGTTATTGCCACGGCTTCATTGCTTGCGACGGCATTAGTCGCTATGCCTGAGTACACCCATTGGGTTGCTGTGTTCCAGATGCCGAATACTGGTATTAGTGAGGGGCCTAGGGAGACCATGAGGTTTGTTAGTTTGTACGAGAACGCGGCAATCTGGGATACTGAGGAGAGCTTGTTTACCTCCTCCGTAAATTGATTAAGCTGCTTATTGACCTGCGCCGCAAATTGCGGGCTTGGCTTTACTGCGTAACCTAGGAAATACGCGGCTAGGTAAAGTAGTAATAGTACTAGGTATAGGTATATCCTCAATCTTCCCAATTTGCCTATCACTGTTGCTCTGACCGCTTCTTGTTCAACCATTGCGACTATGACAAATAGCGCGCTTAAAAATGATTCTCTCAAGCCCGTATTAATGTTATTCACGAAGAACCAGAAGGTTCATGATTCAATAAATGACATGTTACTCATCGATGGTCCAACCCACATTATCATACTTCCTGGAGAATTTTAGATCCTTAAGAGAGCTGCGTTAAATGTTTTGATAGGTGATGGTTATTTGTACTATGTTTGATGAGATTAACCCTTAATGATGATACGCTCGATACCGTCCCTTTGAACCCTCATTATCATGCCCTGCTTCTCAAGATTTCTAAGGGCTAGGTCTATGTAGGTTACCTTAACCTTGAGAGCTTCATCCCCATACCACTCAACCATCTTACCGATTATCTCATTTAGCGTCCATTCCACCTTCCCACTCTTGGATTCCTCATTGAGTATTCTCCTTATGAAGTTCGTCATATCCTCAGTGATATTCCACGGATAGACAAACCAGATCCAATCCTTAACCTCAATGGCCCAGTAGTCTGGCTTGAACTTTGCCACTGTGGATATCCACTGTAGAGCGGCTGTTCTCACCTCAACGTTCTTGTTGTTACGTTCAATGTGCTCCTTCGCCAATTGTATCGAGTCTCCCGTGTCAACAATATCATCTATTACAAGGACCCTCTTACCATTTAGATCAACAGAGAGTGGATACTTTATGTATGCCTTCTCAGCAACCTGGGCTGTGGATGGCCAGTGAACAACTTGAACGCTGAGTAGGTCCGTAACGCCTAGGTAATCGCAAACTAACCTAGCTGGTGCATAACCACCTCTCGCTATTGCAACAACGACATCAGGCAACCAACCCGAATCCCTTATCTTCATGGATAATACCCTGGCCCATTCAGCTATCTCATCCCAACTAACAAGCCTTATTGGTACCTTAACCACGTTTTAAGTCAAGTCTTAGAACTAATTTATAAACTTCATGTCTCACTTACCCAATTGTTATGATGAATTCTTACGTTAACAATTTATTAAGTATTATGGATTAAGTACCTAGATGATGAAGCATTACGTGGCGCTTACGGTGGCTGTGATAGCGATATCCTGGGCCTCGATACTGATATTACTTTCGGGCGCTCAACCCGTGGCTGTGGCGTTTTGGAGAAGCGCGATAGCTGCTGTTGCACTAACACCATTATTCATCATTGAAAGGGAAAATGGCGCATATGCGTTGAGGAGTAATGAAGTATTGTTGGTCATTGTCAGTGGTGTTGCGTTGGCTGTTCATTTCATGACGTGGATCGAGAGTTTGTACCTGACCACGGTTGCGGCCAGCACAACACTTGTATCTACATACCCAATATTCACGCTTATAATGGATAGGCTTATAGGCGAGAGGGTTGGTAGGCATGCCATCATTGGTACATTAACGGCCTTCCTGGGCGTCGTGCTTATTACCACACCCGAATTCTTCATAAGCCTAAAAGCCTTAGTTGGCGATTTACTTGCGTTGATTGGTGCTGTGGCGGGTGCTGTTTATTTCATGATAGGTAGGGTCGTTAGGGTTAAGGTCTCCCTAGCCACATACACTGTGCCCGTGTATAGTGTCTCTGCGCTTGTGACTTTAATAACAGGTCTATTCCTGCACACGAGGTTTTGGCCATACCCACTCTATACCTGGTTTTACATTGTGATGATAGTCCTAGGCCCCATGCTCCTGGGACATACATTGCTCAACTATACCCTTAGGTATTCTAGGGCTATAACGGTGACCACATCAACACTAGGTGAACCTATTGGCGCGACATTATTGGCATTGCTTATATTCCGCCAAATTCCCCAACCACTAACTGTGGTTGGTATGGTGGTGACGTTGTTAGGCATATACATGGTTATTCATGAGGAGTTGAACATGGCCTAACCCAGTTATTGCGCATAAGTGGCTTTAAATTCAGGTGGATTTAGTAGTTAATGGTGGAGTGTACCGTAATAATTGATTCGCGGGAGTACGAGACCGCGGAGGAGGTTGTTAAATGGCTTAAGAGGTTTAACTGTAGTGTGATTCCTCGTAAATTGGATATTGGCGACTATGTCCTGCCAGGTAATGTAGGTATTGAGCGTAAGAGGGCTATGGACTTCATATCCTCAATAGTCGATGGCAGGTTATTTGAGCAAGCTAGGGAATTATTGAGGGCCTTTGATAGAGCTTACATAATCGTTGAGGGTGATCTATGGAGGTCGCTGACTAGGAGGGAGGTTCATGAGCATTCAATACTCGGTTCTCTAGCCACGTTGGTAGACATGGGCTTGAGAATAATCCCCACACCCAGTGAGGAGGGTACTGCATTTGTTATTAAATCAATGGCTGAGAAGGTAGGTAATAGGGGTATTAAATCAATACCGATAAGGAAGGGCGGAACTATTAAGGATTTACAAATTCAATTTCTCTCATCACTACCAGGCATTGGGCAGAAGAGGGCTGAGGCAATACTGAAGGTATTCGGCACACCCCTAGATGCCCTAAACAATCTAGGGCAATGGACTAGGAAAGTTGATGGTATTAATGAGAATGTAGTTAATGTAGTCAGGAAGATATTAACCATGAAGTACGGTGAGGAGGTCGATAGCAACATAATCCCAATCAACGAAGCATTTAGAATCGACGAAGGTACAGATAGGGTAGACAATGAGGATGGTAGTAAGGGTAAGTTTAATAAACGTAACATCACGGATTACCTCAGTGACAATTCATGATAATCACATGCCCATATTGCGGCATGAATAATTGGTCCATGATTCAATTTCTAAGTAAAAGAGGTAGCGAGAACTTCATTGTTGCATGCCGTTGTAATAATTGCGGTAAAATTTTCTATCTATATAAAACGAAATTCGCAACATTAACATATAAACTAGAGGATGTAGGTTTTTAAATATACCCGTAATTTTTCATGTGTAAAAAGAGGAAAAATTCTTAAATATTAGTCTTAATTTGGCAAGGTGATGCCGGAACTTCCCTTGGCACCAATAGATAGAATTTTCCATAAGGCAGGTGCTGAAAGAGTAGGTGAAGATGCAATACAAGCATTGAGAGATATTCTTGAGTATATTGCGTTTGACATTGCAACAAAGAGTATAGAGTTAGCGAGACATGCCGGTAGAAAGACAGTAACTGCCGATGATGTTAAGACAGCAGTTAGGATCTTAAGATGTATACCTGCACCCACTTCATGATTACTGCAAAATTTTAAAATTAATAATTTTTAATTATATATTTCACAATTCAGTCACTTGACCTATCTGAGTAGTTAATTGTATATCTCCTGGGCTTAAGGACGCTTATTATGTAATTGAAAGCCTTGTCTGGCATACTGTGATCACCGCATGTGTATACATCAAGGGTTGCGAACCTATAAACGGGCCATGTGTGCAGTGCTATATGGCTTTCCACGACAAGTGCGATAACGCTAACACCCTCCTTATCACCATTTACAAATCTCCACGACCTAACCTCAACCAGGTGCACGTTGGCGATTTCGGCTGCCTTTATCACCAACGACCGTAGGAAATCCTCATCCTTAAGGATGCTTGGATCGATATCGTATAAATTACCATATACGTGCTTACCAACGACACCAGCCACCCTTTCATGTCCCAGTTGGGGTATTGTATACATGGCTTTATGTGCTGAAACCCTAGAGTGATGAGCATTTAAAACCCTTTCCCCTAGGTATTTCACGTAATACACCACTATGACTGCGCCATACGTACCTACACCGCGTGATGTAGCCTTGGAAATGCTTAGGATAGCTGATGTGAAGCCTGGCGAGGTTGTTGTTGACCCGGGGGCTGGGGAGTGCGGTATCGTTACGTTAGCCGTTACGGTGTTCAATGCGATAGGTATAGGTATTGAGATAAACCCGGCACTCGTTAGGGCATGCATTGAGAACTTTGAGAGGTTGGGGTTGAAGGGTAGGGCGTATATTGTTTGGGGTGATTTATTTGATTTTGATTACTCAATAGCCGATGTAGTAACTCTGTATCTAGGGAGCGATATCAATGAGACGCTAAGGCCAAAGTTGAGTAGGGAGCTTAGGCGGGGTGCTCGCGTTGTTAGCCATGATTTCGAGGTACCTGGTTGGAGGGCAGAAAAAACCATAACAGTTAGTGGGCCATTTAGGATGCATAGGGTTTATTTATACATTATTTAGGGCTGTAATGGCGCATGGATATTGGCGATGAATTATTTGAGGTGGCAGGTGCGTACTTACTACCGCTTAGGGGCATTGAGGATACTGTCAACAAGAAGGCTGGTACTAAGGTGCTTATTGAGACACCTCTAGGATTTAAAGACGCTGGTCTTGAGCTATCACGGTATTTTAGCAATAAGGGTTTAGACACACACCTAAGCGGTCGCAATGTCTGGGGTTCCTGTGATTTTTCCCTAGTGAGGGACTATGATTACGTAATTCATCTAGGGCATGCTTTACCGCCAAATATTTTACGCACAATAATCACAAACTTCAGGGCAGTTATTGATAAAAGGGGTGTTGTTACGGTGCTCAATATTAGAGATGGACCGCATGTGATACTTGCGCCAATTTATTACAAGCCCCAGCCAGAATTATTAAGTAGGCTTAAATCAATCGTTAACGACCTTATAAAGGCGAATCCTAATCCTGTGGTTACTTACGCATTACCATACCTGCTGTATGCACGCACCATAGCGAAGGAGTTTGAGTTAAAGATTGCCAGTGAGCCCATAACTGGGTGTTTCATCGGTTTTCCAATACCAGACACTGTATTATTCATTGGATCCGGCTATTTCTATCCATTAACATTTAAATTCCTAAGACCTCAAACCGTCGTTTACTTACTCGATGTATTTAGGGGCGTTGTTGAGGATATCGAGCATGTATATCGCAGGTACTTAGCAATGAAGGTTAGGTCTATTGAGGAATTTAGGAAGGCTAAGCGCGTTGGTGTTGTGCTTTCGCGGAAACCCGGTCAACTAAGGCGTGATTTAGTCGAGCCACTAATTGATAGGTTAAGGGAGATGAATAAGGAGGTTGTTATTATCGATGCTGATGAGGTTTCACCAGATGTGGTTAATAACCTGCCTGTGGATGCTGTTGTAAACACTGCATGCCCTAGGGTTGGTATTGATGATCTCGATAGATTCGCAAAACCTGTTATTAATGTGGGCGATTTGCTAAAGCGTAATATACTTGATTTAAACAACTTACTTATTTGGTAATTACATGTGACGCCTGTTTGGATGAGGACTTGTTCGTGTAAAGAAAGGTTTTTATAGAAGTGATTTACGGACCCTCCGATGAGTAGCGGTACACAGGCGTATCTGGCCCAGATAGGCGGTGTTCCAGTTCTCGTGCTTAAGGAAGGAACCCAAAGGGCCTTTGGTAAGGAGGCAATGAGGATAAACATAATGGTTGCAAAGGCCGTGTCAGAGGTTATGAAATCAACCCTTGGCCCCAAGGGTATGGATAAGATGCTCATTGATAGCCTTGGCGACATAACAATAACAAATGATGGAGCCACAATACTCGATGAAATGGATGTGCAGCATCCCATCGGTAAATTGCTCGTAGAAATTGCCAAGACGCAGGATGATGAGGTTGGCGATGGTACAACAACGGCCGTGATATTATCCGGAGCATTACTGGAGGAGGCGGAGAAACTGCTTGATAAGAACATACACCCCACAGTCATAGTGTCAGGCTTTAAGAGAGCCCTTGATGTCGCAACGGAGCATCTTAGGAAGATAGCAGTACCTGTACAGAGGGATGATGTTAACATGCTAAAGAAGATAGCCGCAACAGCAATGCACGGCAAGATTAGCGAGACGGTTAAGGACTACTTCGCAGAACTAGCTGTTAAGGCAATGTTGCAGGTTGCTGAGAATAGGAATGGTGAGTGGATCGCCGATCTGGACAATGTCCAGATTGTTAAGAAGCATGGTGGTGCCCTTGAGGATACGCAATTAGTATATGGTATAGTTGTTGATAAAGAGGTTGTACATGCTGCAATGCCGAAGAGAGTCGTCAACGCTAAGATCGCCTTACTCGATGCACCACTCGAGGTTGAGAAGCCGGAGATAGATGCTGAGATTAGGATTAACGACCCCAATCAAATAAGGGCATTCCTTGAGGAGGAGGAGAACATATTGAAGTCTTACGTGGATAAGTTTAAGGCCCTTGGCGTGACTGCGGTATTCACAACCAAGGGTATTGATGATATGGCCCAGTACTACCTAGCTAAGGCAGGCATACTGGCTGTTAGGAGGGTTAAGAGGAGCGATATCGAGAAGTTGGTTAGGGCAACTGGCGGTAGGTTGGTTACTAACATAGAGGACATGACAGAGGCTGACCTAGGCTTTGCAGGGCTTGTTGAGGAGAGGAGGGTTGGGGATGAGAAGATGGTGTTTGTTGAGCAGTGCAAGAACCCAAGGGCAGTTAGCATATTAATTAGGGGCGGCTTCGAGAGACTCGTGGACGAAGCCGAGAGGAACCTAACCGATGCGCTCAGCGTTGTATCTGACGTTATTGAGGAGCCATACGTACTACCTGGTGGTGGTGCCCCAGAGATGGAGGTTGCCAAGGTTGTTAGGCAATTCGCAGCCAAGGTCGGTGGTAGGGAGCAATACGCCGTTGAAGCATTTGCAAATGCTGTTGAGGTAATACCAAAGACGTTGGCTGAAAATGCAGGTCTTGATGCTGTTGATGTATTGACCGAGCTGAGGCACATACATGAAAGCAAGGAGGATGGGTGGAAGTACGGTATAAACGCCTTCACGGGCAAGGTTTCGGACATGTGGACGATCGATGTAATCGAACCATTAACTGTTAAGTTACAGGCATTAAAGGCTGCCGTAGAGGCTGCAACAATGGTGCTGCGCATTGATGAGATAATAGCGGCAAGCAAGCTTGAGACTGGTAAGGGTGAGGAGAAAAAGGAGGGCGGTGAGGAGGAGAGTAAGTCAGGTTCATCACTTGATTAATAATATAACATCCATTAAAATACTTAAAATAAATGCAATAAAAAACATTAATATATTTGCATTAATATCAAATTCCCTCTTGACGATTCTTAGGAAAGATAGTAATGTTATTGATATTAGCAATTGTATTGCCAGGATGAAGATGGGGTTCCAGTGTATTCCTAGGAATTGAAGGGCTTTGGCAACGGCAGGTATTGAAAATAGTAATACGTAATAACCAAACATTATTATCCTCAAACCCCTGTTCAATGCGCTCATGGTTAATTTATCGCTCGAGAATCGAATCGCCAGTAAGTACCTAGCGAGATCCACTTCATTATTAGATAGTTCTCCCTGTAATTCCTTAGAAAGTAGTGAGTCGAGGAGATCATGGCCTTTGTCATTCAACGCCCTAAGCACATAAAACCACTTACGTAGATCATCGGTACCCAGAATATTTACTAATATGGAACCCTCACCGGTGAGGATGCTATTTATGAAGCTTTCATTATACCCCATGGCCTTTAATAACTCATTATTTAATTTCTTCCTGAAATTCATAAACAACCTCCTAATTACTAGTGCAGTTATTGTTACAAAGATGGGTAGTAATAATGATAGGTACGGGTCTATAAGGACGGATAATACGAACAACACTATGGGGCCTATTGACACTATGCCCGTCATTATAGTTAATGTCCTTTCAAATGAGTCGAATACCTCCTGAGCCTTAGCCCGTGCATTACCTAGCAGGTACTCATTAATGCTCATTTTGATCACCAGGGGGTTCATTGATGAGCTTGTTTAATTGCATGGTATAACTAACATAGTCCTTAATCTTACCTAACTTAATGATAATAGTGGAAATGGCACTTACTTGTTCCGGGTCTGGATTGAAGCCTTGTGGATATATTATTGACTTAACCCTGCGCACACTACTCATCTTTTCCATGGTAATCAATACGTATTTACCCAGGTCTATCACATCATTAAGGTGAAAAACCCTTAGTCTGTCTAGTAGGGATTGAACATCGTTTGCATGGGTTGTTGCCAACACTTGAAGACCTGCATTGGCACCATGAACAAAGGCCTCAAAGTGCTCCCTTTCCCTCAACTCGCCAATTATTAATATGCCATAACCCCTATGCAGCGACTTTAGGACCTCCTCAACCTTACCCATTAATGACTTAACCTTAACACTGGGCGCAGGTAATTCCAGGGATTCATCAACCTCATCCACGTATATCCTCCTTAACTGAAGGGGTATTGTCATATCAATAGCATTAAGGAGTGTCGTTTTTCCACTCGATGGGGGACCCATTATGAGGATGCCGTAACCGTTACGTGCCGCTAAAACTAGTTTGCTGGCATTTAGAGAATCTATGGTGCCTAATGCGACTAAATCGCTGATTGTAAATGGTTTTTTATGGAGCCTTATATGGACGGCTATGCCCTCAACAAGGGGCCATCTATCAATTACCACCCTAACTCTCCTACTGCCAATATTGAATGAGAATTTACCGCTAGGATTATCTACAGAGACCCTAACGCCACTAATGTTGGCGAGCTTTAGTAACTGTTTAGCCAGTAATTGGGGGTTTGTATTCAATACTTTGCAATTGCCATACTTAACGTGATTTATGTACATGAAGTCTTGGGTTATGTATATATCCTCAATATCCTGATCAAGAAGGAAAGGTGTTAAGTCGCCTAATCCAAAGCTTGTAAGTAATAGTGATGAAGCAACTCTTTCATCATTTATGAATAACGATAGAAACTTTTCCCTTGATGACAATAATGAGTAAATAGAATACTCATTATCAGGAACAACTTTACTCACTAAACCTAATAAGTAATCTAGATAATTATTGTTAAACCTATTAACAATTACTGCACATCCATTATCTGACACCTTTAGTTCATACGATAATGAAAAAGTAGTCGAAGTGGTTTTAGAACCTTCATTATCAATAATAAGTAGGAAATCACCAACATTAACTATCGAACCCTCCTTAAATGAGTATAATCCAGTTACTTTACGGGACATCCTCCTCATTAGCGTTATGAGGAGTTTATTCGTAAAATCATTGGAGCCTGCTCTACGTATTAGGTTTATTATTTCTCTAACACTTATCGTACCACAGGAATTCATAGACTCGACAGCATCAGGATCCAGAGACCCCCTCAATGCCATTTCAGTGAGAGATTTTGTCAGGGTGCAGGTATCCAATTGTTTACAGGATAGGCAATTGAGAATTTGATGCGCTATTATTAATCTTGCCATTAAAGTCTCCCGGGTTACAGTGCCATCAACCTGTTTAGACATTTATACCGAAATAAGGGCCTCAACACGATATAAAAGGGGCCTATGTTCTTCTATGAGCATGCTCTAACGGACATAATTTATTAACATAATCCTTTAACGTGAATGGACTTACATGCATTACTTTAGCCACATCATCAATGCTAAACTCATAACCCTGCCTCCTACTTACACAATAAACAATTAGAGCCGCTAAGTTCACAGGACTTTTTGATTGAATGAAGGATTTCTTTAGGTTATTGAGGAAGTTTTCAGCCTGTGGGTATAGCGTTACCCAGGAGTCCCCAAGAAGCTTGGCTAGGC
Organism: Vulcanisaeta sp. EB80; assembly: GCF_002078205.2. NCBI lineage: Archaea > Thermoproteati > Thermoproteota > Thermoprotei > Thermoproteales > Thermoproteaceae > Vulcanisaeta > Vulcanisaeta sp. EB80. Next base: position 73,798 of record NZ_LCWN02000001.1, on the reverse strand, counting down.
CTAGTCTCACGTGAGATAATATTCTATCCCTCACACTATACTTAGCTCCCATTGCTAATAGGGCTTCCCTTATTGATTCAGTATTTAGTTTATGACCCCTTGACTTACAGACATTAATAACCAACTTAGTGCTCACGGGCAAATTATGTGTTAGAATTACGTAGAGCATTGAGGCCACGGCCATTTGGTAATAGGTAGCATCGACATTGCCGGAGCTCATTATTTTACGAAAGATGATCTTCGCCTCATTAACATATTCCTCATTAATACCGAGCGACTTAGCTATGAACTCCATGCACTCAAAAGCCCTGTGTATCGAGTAGGTTTCACGACTCCTCCTGAGCCTATTATTTATTATTCTTAATCTTCTATAGAAGTTAAGCTTTCCGCTGATGTCCTTCTTAACGACTTTCTCCACGGATTTCCATATTGGTGTTAGATCTATTTCTTCATCATCTAGTTTTCCTATTGATTGTGTATACGTATCGTAAACGTATACAGAACCAAGGACAGTTCCACAACTTGTACACACATATTGGCCATCTCTTTCAATAACCAATGGGCTTCCGCAATATGGGCATTTCATGGCATAATTGGTACGCCTTACGAATTAATAAGCCAAGTGTTTATATGCTATAGTTATCAGGACTTATTAAAATACTATGGAGTGAGTGTGTTTACTAAAACTTTCACTCTACTTTATTAACTTTAACCCAACGTAAACCTTCTCGCCAACCTTAACCTCATTCCTGAAATTATTAACATCCAGTATCAAACCACCAATCGATATCTTAACTAATCCCTCACTAACATGGTAAACAACACCGTTCATATACACATCCCAGTTGGAGGCATAATTTGGGTCCTTATTACTACTAATGCTAACCTTAACACCATCTCCCTGCCTAATATTAACACCAACTGCATCCCTAGGATACTCGAGGGCTAACGATAGACCAGAACCACTCTCCATCTCAAGCCTAACAATACCCTTATAACCTGTCTCCTTAACATTAACTACCTTAAAATCACCACTTAACTCCATCGACTCACGCAGAAGGGAAAAATGCTAAAAAGGTTTTCTGGCACCATCTCTAGAGCGGTTATGTCATTACTCGCTGATGCAGCCAGGAGGTTCAATGCGGAGTTACTGAATATGGTGAATAAGGAGGTTCGAGTAACCACGAACAGTGGTGTTACGTATAGGGGCACCCTTGTTGGTATCGATAACTCATTAAACCTGATGCTCGTCGATGCCGTTAATGACAAGAATGAGAGGTTCTCTAGGGTCTTAATAATGAGTCACGCAATAATCGACGTTGTCCTAATTCAGGAGTTCGTGGATCTCAGGGAGTTCGCCAGGTACATAGATAGGTACTTCCCTGGAATGGTTAAGTACATTGAGGAGGCAAACGTTGTCCAGGTTGGTAATGTCAAAGTAACAACGGCAGGCATCGAAGGTTCAGGACCACTTGCTAAGCGTGTTAAGGAGTTATTTGATGAGTTCATGACGAAAAGAAAGGCGTGATGTAATCCCTTAACTATAAAGGGGAGTCATTAACATGACCTTCGAGATCTTGGATAAGGACTTAGCAGGGAGGATTGGCAGGTTAATTACCAAGGCAGGTGTTATAGAGACTCCAGCGTTATTTCCCGTAATCAATCCCATAAAGCAGGTCTTACCATTGGGTGAAATAAAGAATGTTGGTTTTAACCAGGTAATAACCAATGCTTACCTACTCAAGAGGCATTATGGCGATTTAGTTAAGGATATCGGAATCCATAGGTTCCTTAATTGGGATGGACCAATAATGACGGATTCAGGTGCTTATCAATTATTAATGTATGGTAAAGTTGATGTCAGCCCCAGCGAGATCCTCAGGTATGAGGTTGATATTGGGACGGACATCGGCGTAATACTTGACATACCAACACAGTGGGGCAGGCCTAAGGATGCTGTTTTTCTCGAGATTGAGGAGACGCTGAGGAGGGCTCGTTCTGCACTCACAAAACTCAAGCTCTGGGATCCTGAACATAGAATGCTCATTGTCGGGCCAGTACAGGGCGGCGATAAATTCGATATATTAAGTTATTCAGCAAGTAAAATGGGTGAGTTGGATTTCGATATTTACGCGGTAGGAAGTCCCACAACACTCCTTGAGGAGTATGATTTCTCAACGGTAATTAGGATGGTTGCTACGGTTAAGGCTAGGTTACCTCCAGGCAAACCCATTCACCTATTTGGTGCGGGTCACCCATTGATACTACCCTTCGCGGTAGCCATGGGTGTGGATCTCTTCGACTCAGCCAGTTATGTCCTCTATGCACGTGATGATAGGATAATCCTCAGGGATAGGACCGTTAGGTTAAGTGAGCTTAGGGTCGATAGGATACCGTGTAATTGCCCAGTGTGTAGGAGGTACTCGGTTAAGGAGTTAATGAGTATGAGCAAGCCCGAACGTGAAAGGCTAATAGCCCTTCACAATTTACATGTTTTATGGGAGGAATTACAGGAAATAAAGGCTAGGATTAGGGAGGGCACACTTTGGGAGTACCTAGAGGAGAAGGCAGGTGGTGATGCGAGGGTAAAATCAGCCCTGTTAGCATTGAGGAAGGGGCTGAAGGCTCTATTAAACGTTATCCCGGACGAGTCAGGTCGTGTAAGGGCCATGCACATAACATCCATGGAGTCCCTCGGCAGACCTGAGGTGGTTAGACATGTGGAGCGATTATTCAATAATTATGAACCACCAAGAGGCTGTGTGGCGATAGTATTGCCTGGCGAATACCTAGATAGACCCTATGCGCGTGATTTCCTCATTTCCTGGTTACTAAATGAATTGTCAGCGAGGAATTTGCTAAGTAAGGTCCATGTTGTGATTAATAACCCCGTACTTGGCCCAATACCCTACGAAATAAGTGAGATATACCCACTTTCACAGCATGAGTACCCCCAACCCATACCAAGGTACTTACGCTCCTACTCGCTTTACTTATTGCGCAGATACTTAGATGTATTGGTGCAGCGCGGATTCACGGATTTAATAATCATAACAATAGGTGATTGTGAGTCACGTATAAAAAGTATTATCGATAGACTGGGTCCCCTGAAAAGCTCGGTTATCCTCAGGGCAAGCTCTAAGGACGAATTATACTCATTGATGACCTGGGTAATCAATGTTGTGGAGAATATTAAATGCTAATGCGTAACTTCATCATCAGTGCAGCCATTAAATATAATGTGGAGGCCCCTCCCTTCTTTTGGCTCTCTCCTGTAGCTCCTTAAGCTCCTTATCAATCATATCGGCTAACTCCCTTAACCTACTAACATCAATCTCCACACCAGTTAATTCCTTCAGGAACTGTATTGCAACAATAGCCGCATTCGGATCAGCACGGAACGGCTCCGCGTAGGGCAATATTGCTATTGCTGGTACGTTCAATCTTTCGAATTCATTCATGAGCAGGGCTAACGGTCCTACCATCGCGTAGTTCAACTCCATAAGCCTAACACCACTCAATGAGAATTTATCCCTATATGCGCTGGTTACCGTAACCCTCAACAAATCATTACCATCACTCCTCAACCTATTATCAAGACCACCGAAGAGTATGGCTTCCCTAAAACCATTAATGTAAACCCAATGGGCAATGGTCCTTACAACGTCATGGGCGTATCTCGTCATGAAATCCCCATCCCAATGAATGACTGATATCGTGAAGCCAGGGTCTGGGCAGTGATAAATCTCGCCGGGTGTTGATAAAATATTTGTATTAACAACATAGGCGCTGAAGGGAGGCTCTTTGGGCATCTCTATGAAGCCAACCCTACGGCAATTAAGCGCATTCACGAGATGCTGAACGGTTAGGTAGCCCACCATACCTATGCCAGCAAATCCTGTTAGGAAGTACCAAGTCCTTATTATTGGTTCCGTAATACTTATCCTAATATTCACAGTGAAGCATCCCTAGAGTCGCCTATAAAATTATTATTCTTATGGAATTTTTACTACGCTGTGCGAAATTCATGTGGTTACGGCATGGTTATCCATTACGTTTTTCATCATAGGCAGATTATTTCTCATTAAGCCTATTACATGATTTTTCGAACTGTAACCATGCATGAATTTTAAATTAATGAGCCATTTTCGACAGGCTAACCCACGCAAAACTTTAATAGCCTTAAGATGCCACCAAACGTAACGGTGAGGTATCGCAATGGGTAAGGTAAGGCCTAGGTATGTAAAGAGTTTGGCTAGGAGGTTGCTCGAGACTTATCCAGATAGATTTAGTGAGAATTTTGAGAGTAATAAGAAGGTTGTTGCCGAGTTAGCGGACATACCTAGTAAGTCTATACGTAATAAGGTAGCTGGCGAGATAACCAGGATGATTAAGAAAATGAAGGCTGGTGCCAGCGAAAAGGCAGAGGTCGAGTTAGAGGAGCAGTGAGGGAAGGAAGGTTTTTAAGTATTGACACTCTTATACATCGATTATGTCGTGGTTTGAGGATATAGATAATTGGTTCAAGAGAATCCAGAAATATTTTGAGGAGCTGGAGAGGGAGATGGAGGAGGAAATAGATAGAATGATGCGCGGCGTTACACCCGAGGAAGAGGAAGGTGGTAAGGGTAGGGCTAAACCTAGGTATTATTATTACGGCTTTGAAATATCAATAGGACCTGATGGTAAGCCCAGGATTAAGGAGTTTGGTAATGTTAGGCCGAAGGGTGAGAGGCCTATTATTGAGGAGGATATTGAGCCACTAACCGATGTTATTGAGGAGGAGGACTCGGTTAAGGTTATAATGGACATGCCAGGTGTTGATAAGGATAAAATAAACATAAGGGTTAGTGAGGATGGTAAGAAGCTAATAATAAGTGCCAGGGATACTGACAGGAGGTACTATAAGGAGGTTGATTTACCTACGGAGGTTGATCCATCGCAGTCAAAGGCCACGTATAGGAACGGCGTACTGACCGTGGAGCTCAAGAAAAAGAGCACAGGCAAGAAGGGCTTCGAGATAAAGGTTGAGTAGCGCGATAATATTAAAATTAGAATGTACTAAAAATTTAAAATGCTCCCCTAGCACCGTGTTCGTGGGTGATGCATCTGGAAATGCCAGGAGATGGGTTATAGGGTCTGCATGGCCCTACATCTACGCAGTACCACACCTAGGCAACCTAATTGGTTCAGTACTATCAGCCGACGTTTTCACAAGATACCTAAGGCTTAAGGGTGACGATGTAATCTTTGTATCAGGCTCTGACGAGCATGGAACACCAATTGAGGTTGAAGCATTACAACTCGGTATTAAACCTAAGGAGTTGACGGATAGGATGCATGAAATCGTGAAGAGACTCTTTGAGCTATGGGAAATAAGCTTCGATAACTACACAAGGACGGAATCACCGGTTCATAAGGAGTTCGTTAAGGGGTTCTTCATGAAGCTCTACAATAATGGTTACATAATCACCAGGGAGGATGAGGTGCCTTACTGCCCTAAGGATAAGATTTACCTGCCGGATAGGTTCATAATAGGCACATGTCCATACTGCGGTTACCCATACGCAAGAGGTGATCAATGCGAGAACTGCGGTAGGTTGCTAGAACCGAAGCTCCTGATAAACCCGAGGTGCGCAATCTGCGGTTCTAAACCTACGTGGGTTAAGACCAAGCACTGGTACCTCGATCTAACAAAGCTTGAGGGTAAGGTTAGGGAGTACGTTGAGGGTAACACCGCACTGCCCGAGAATGCTAGGCAGATGAGCCTTGGAATGCTTAAGGAGGGTTTGAAGCCAAGGGCAATAACTAGGGATAATAAGTGGGGTATTGATGCACCATTCCCTGGAGCCGAGGGCAAGACAATATACGTATGGTTCGAAGCAGTTCTCGGCTATATATCAGCAACCATAGAATACCATAGGAATAAGAACAGTGAGGATGAATGGAAGAAATTCTGGCTTGACGAAAACTCTAGGGTCGTGTTCTTCGTGGGTAAGGACAACATACCATTCCACGTAATATTACTTCCCGCAATGCTCATAGCGAGTGGGGACCCATACGTCATGCCATACACAACCGCGTCCACGGAATACCTACTCTTCGAGGGTAAGAAATTCTCGAAGAGCCAGAGGATCGGTATTTGGATAGACGAGGCACTGGCCCTTATGCCGGTTGATTACTGGAGGTTTGTACTCATATACCAAAGGCCTGAGGGCAGAGACACTAGTTTTACCTGGCACCAAGCCCTTGAGATAATAAATTCGGTGCTGAACGACGTGATTGGCAACTTCATACACAGGGTCCTCACGTTCATAGCCACGAGGTTCAACGGTGTTGTGCCTGGCGGTGACTTAAAGGACGTAGACATTAGGTATAGGGATGAGGCGTTGGCGCACTTTAAGAATGCCGAGGATCACTATGAAAAGATAGAACTTAGAGGTGCCCTACTCGAGACCGTGGAGATAGCGAGGGTTGGTAATAAGTACCTCAATGAGAGACAGCCCTGGGAGTTAATAAAGACCAACAAGGACGAGGCTGCTGCGGTAATAACCAACGCATTGCATATGGTGAAGGCATTATCAATAGCGTTATGGCCCATTATACCCAGGTCTATGGAGGAGCTATGGGCAATAGCTGGCTTCGGCAATTTAAGGTGGAGTGACGCCTACGAACCACCGAGGCCAGGCACGAAGGTGATTAACGTGAGGCCACTCTTTAAGAAAATCAGTTATGAAGAGTTTAAGTCAATGCTGAAGAAACTGGAGGAGATTAGGAACGAGAAGGACAAGGGTAAGTACCCATGGGAACAGGTATGGCTTCCCAAATGATGAGTGGTTAAGAGACGCGGCATGCACGGCAGTACCTAAGCACATCACTAACCATATTACATTTACTTAACCTTAGTAATTATAAAATAGGGCTGTTGCGGTTCATACATGAAATGTCGGTATTGTCCCACGACGAGATACTTAGGTTCATTAGGGAGGGCTTGCTTTCAATTGAGCCGTTTAGTGAGGATATTGTTAGGGAGAATGGGCTTGACCTAAGGGTTGGTACCGAGTATGCAATATATGCCTTCGATAATCAAGTCATAGATCCCTGCGAGCTTGAATCGGCTAGGCACCTCTTTAGTATTGTCGAGGCTAAGGACGGGAGGATAGTCATACCACCAAGGAGCTTCGCGTTACTGACGACAATGGAGTACGTGAGGTTCCCGAGGGATGTCGTTGGCTTCTGCAACCTAAGATCAACACTGGCCAGGTATGGTTTAAGCGTGCCACCGACAATAATTGATGCGGGCTTTGAGGGTAACGTCACGATTGAGGTCATAAATAACAGCGGGAACTACATAGTCCTTAGGCCCGGCATGAGGTTCCTACACGTAGTCCTCGTCAAGACAATCGGCGAGGCCAAGTACGTAGGCCGCTACCTTGGGCAGAGGGGCGTAACACCACCAAAGGGGTTGAAAAACGAGTGCTGATTAGTTGTACCTTACGTATTCCATGCCCAATACGGAGGCTATGACCTCCAACTCCCTAGTTATGTCTCCAGGTACAATAACGTGGTGATTATACGGCGCCAGCTTCACCACTCTAGATGCATCAACGCCTAAATTCAGAACCGCCTGTGTCCTGCACATGTTATTGCTCATTAACCCAGAATTAACAACCTTCGCCGTGAATACACCCATCCTCCTAAAGTCGCTAGATACCGAAATGCCCGTCACCTCGTTGAAAATCAATTCCCCCGTCAATCCATATGGATAACCCGACTCGAAATGTGCCAATACCCTCGGGTTTCTAATCATGTTTAGGGCTATGGTACAGTGGGACATGGTTACCGTACTGCCTTCGACGTGGTTCACATTCGCAATCCAACCACTATAGCCAGTTAATTCCTTAGTCAGCATCATCGAGAATAATGCCCTGAGATCCGCCTCGCAGGCCGCTATTAGTCCCTCCTCATTCAACCTGGCCAGGGCCAGACAGGGCGTGACCCTATGCTCTACCAGGTATGGGAAGCAGTTTATCGCAGTTGCGTCGTACCTAGCGTATAGACCCCTTATCGCAGCGTATATCTTGCCGACCTCAAGTAACCTCTCGGAGCCAATTTCGAACTTAACCCTACCCTTGATGAGGTTTACGAATTCCTGGGCAATACCTTCATCGGCATTCTCAACGAGTCTTTCGAATTCGCTCATGTTAATAATGTCGACCTTGGAATCGAACCTATCCTCAAACGACCAGGAAATGTCGCTTTTCCTATCGACACCAAGCAAGGCAACCTTGACTCCAATCACCCTGGCAATAGCCCTTGCAACCCTAAGCGCTCCGCCAAGCTCGCCGAGATCGTTTATATGGAGAATACCCGAGTCAACACCTAAATCCCTAAGGAGAGCCCTTGCATCGAGTGCCGAAGCGAGACTATTGAACCCCGGGTATGAAACTAGGACAACCCTACGCACCCTATTCACAGACACCAACTCACCAACTAATCTACTGACTCCACCAGATAGGATGACCGCAACCACGAGGGAATCTCCGATACTTAAATCTTTTAATTCGTCAATACTTGTTATGATTTTATCAATACCCCGAACCACAGGTACCTTATCCTTATGGAGTGGTGACACGAAACCTAACACGACTATGCCTACCATGATCAATACCCCTCAATTATTTTCTTAAGAAGCTCGGGATCGATGTTGCCACCAGTCACCATCACCACAGCCTTCTTACCAATAAGCCTATCCCTCAACTTCATTGCCGCAGCCAGTGCTGCGGCACCGGCAGGTTCGGCGACTTGTCCTGTAGTGATGAGTAATTCTTTAATTGCCCTGAGCATCTCATAATCGCTGACCAACACCACATCATTGATTCTACCCCTCAATATCTCGAAGGGTAGCTCATAAGCCCTCGCCGTAGCTAAACCCTCGGCTATGGTCTTCGCATAACCAGTGGACACCAATCTACCTTCTCTAAGCGATAAGTAAACGCTTGGTGCACCCTCGGCCTGCACGCCAACCACCTCTATCGATGGATCTATCGATTTATAAACAATCACTGCACTAGCCGCGCCGGAGCCACCGCCTATTGGGTTTATCACAACATCCACATCGGGTAAATCCTCAATAACCTCCAGGTGCATGGTACCTACACCATGGTAAAGCAACGGCTCGTTGGTACTGTGGACAAATAGCATCCCCTCCTTCTCAGCAAGCTTCTTTGCATAATCAAGCGCCTCGTCAAAGACATTGCCGTGGAAGATTACCTCGGCACCCAAATCCTTCACAGCCTCGACCTTAACCCTGGAGACGCCATTAGGCATCACAATAACCACCCTAGTCCCAATAACCTTACCGGCATAAGCCACCGACTGGGCGTGATTGCCCGTGGACGCTGCGATCAAGCCCCTTTTCTGCGCCTCATCCTTCCTAACCAACGCATAGTAGAGACCACCCCTAACCTTAAAGGCTCCGGTTGGTTGTAGATTCTCGAGCTTTAGATACACATCAAACCCAAGTTCCCTGGACAACTGCCTAGAGTATATTAGCGGTGTCCTTGGAAGTTGGCTGCCGATTAATCGCCTAGCCCTATACACATCACGTAATGCAATCATCACAAAAATACCATGAATCACGTAATTATTAATTTTATTACGTGCGCCCCCAATGGACTTGATCAACCGAGGTATTTCTTATTGAATTCATTCACAAGCTTTATTATCTCATCATACGGTGGCTCAACGAGCGGGTCATCACTAACCCACTTGTATAGTACGGTGCCGTCTGGAGCAATTATGAAGGCTGATCTCTTGGCAACGCCCTTAAGGCCTAGTAGGTTCTCGTGAACTACACCGTACTTCGTAATAACCTCCTTATTGAAATCACTAAGTAACGTGAAATTAAGCCTATTCGCGTCCTTAAACGCCTTGAGTGCAAATGGTGAATCTACGCTTATCGCTATTACCTCGGCATTCGCACTATTTAGTATGGACATCCTATCCCTAAAGGTGCAAAGCTCTTTCGTACATACCGACGAGAATGCGGCTGGGAATGTTAGTAGCACTACAATCCTCTTACCAAGGAACTCACTCAACTTCCTAGGTTTCAACTCTGTATCCAAAAGTTCGAAGTCAGGTGCCTTTTCTCCAACTTCGACCATACGCATGGAGTGTGACAGTACCTGTTTAAAATAGGTTCTTCATGATTCATAATTTTATGAGGTACCTGTATATAGACAATTTTTAATGAACACCTAACCTATAACGAGTAGGGTTTTTAATTAAAAATCGCTTTTAAATAGAGATGCATGCTGGAATAAGCGGACTAAACCTTGCACTCCTCGTGTTAGGCATAGTCATTTTAGCCGTAGCCGCAATACTCCTCATCACCGCACTATCCATGGTTAATTACATGGGTTATTACCACTGTATGGGCATGATGTGCGGACCAATGATATACTACCCATTGATACTACCGGTAACGCTTATGGCTATAGGTACAGTTCTCCTAATACTCCCACTAACCATATTGAGAAACTACGGCATAAATAACACAGGTACTGCAAAGGTCAATGCCGGTGGTGATGCCACCGCAGAAACACCAGGTATTAGTGACATACTTAAACTACTGCCTAGCCAAGAGAGGGAGGTTTTGGAGTACGTAATTAAGGCGGGTGGTGAGGTTTTTCAATACCAAATAATGAGGGACTTAGGGCTTAGTAAGGTTAGGGCTTGGAGAATAGTACGTAGATTAGAGGAGAAGGGGCTTGTGGAGGTTTCTAAGGTTAAGGGAAGGAATGTGGTTAAATTAAGAAAGAAGAGCGGTGTTTAATTTAATGCCCCGTCCCAATTAGGTGGCAGGGTGGAGAGCCATGCCCACCCATGTTTTCATGACCACTACGGCTTAATGACCGAATCAACCAAACTATCAATAGTACTAACAACGCCATAAACAGTATGAAGAGCAATGCACCAAAGATCCACCAACCAAAGCCAAACCATGGCCCCCATCCCCAACCCCACCAACCCATGCACCAAGGACAAAGCACAACCATGCTCACCACCCCATCATACCCGGTCTCATCCCTGGATAACCAACTGGAGCATATGGATTTTGGTAATTACCTATTACCTGACCGTCACCATTGCCAATCACTATTATTTCTCCATACATACCACCCTCAGCGTGGCCGGGGTATGTGCATAGATACCAGTAAGTACCTGGGGCATTGAGTGCTATTACGTATTGATATCCATAGGCATAGCCAGACTCGTAATTAGCTGGTGGTAGCCACCTCATGTAGAGCATCATTTGTGGACCCATACCACCGTACATGCCTATATAGGGCATGACATAGTATGGGTAGGGTGGTGGTACCGTGGTCACTACGAAGTTGTGATACATGTCATCATCGAGATTTATAAACGTCACATGGATAATTGCACCTGCTGGTACGACTAATGTTGGGTTTATTAAACCATATATGACGAAAACATCCCCATGCACATAGGGTGGCGGTGTTGCGTTAAACATGGACTCGGCATCATTACCCATCATTGCTAAAACCACGAGGTTTATCTGGGTGCTTGTAAACACTATAGTATTATTTTGGGGATAAACATGGGCGTAGCTCGGCACTTCCATGGACATGCTTATCGACTTATTTATTGGGTATATGGAGTACCCATAACCACCATATAAATTATAATAACTATTTACATAACCATTATGATAATAGTAATAACTGCTACCCAGTGTGCTAACCATACCTATTATTATCGCAGTCACCACTGCTCCTATTACTATCCCCATGATGATGTATACCCACCTCTGCTCCATACTGATCGAGCTACCTTCCCGGTTTCAGGCATAAAAAGTCTCCATGTAACCGGTCGTGTAACCGGCTTGGTAACCTCATGTTCTCTTAATGGTTACTTGGTTCTTAATTCATGAAAAAGCGGGAGTCATTATTTAAGCCTGAATTTAAACGAGGGTCCGTGCGTTTGTTTGAGCCTGTGAACATAGACGGTGTTACCATTAGAAATAGGATTGCACTATCACCGATGGTTACGAACTTTGCAACCCCTGATGGTTACCCAACCGATGAGTATATAGCGTACATAGCCCGGAGGGCTAGGCACGTTGGGTTGATAATCACCGAGTACACGTACATAGATAGGATCGACTCAAGGGGATCACCTAATCAATTAGGTATTTACAGTGATGAGTTGATACCTAAGTTAAATAGGTTGGTTAGTGTTGTGCATGGCAATGGCGCAAGGATATTCATTCAGCTTGTACATGCTGGTCGTAAGACGAGGAGGAACATAATATGGGGCAATACACCCATTGCACCATCGAAAATACCATTGTTTGAGGATATTAGGGAAATGACGGAGGAGGACATTGAGAGGGTGATTAATGAATTCGCAGAGGCTGCCAAGAGAGCCGAGAGGGCGGGTTTTGATGGGATCGAGATACATGGAGCTCACGGATATCTGGTGGCTCAATTCCTATCACCGGCAACGAATAAGAGGCGTGATAAGTACGGTAATGGTGTCGTATTCCTAAGCGAGTTGTTAAAGGCCGTTAGGACCGCGGTCAGCATACCCGTGGGCCTAAGGATAAGTGCGACGGAGTTTGACCCAAGTGGTCTAACGCCCCAAAGGGTTCATGAAATAGTTAAGGAGGTAGAGCCATTACTTAGTTACGTGCATATATCAGCTGGTAGGGATGGACCGCTTGGTTCATCAATGCCGTTTTACTACAAGAGACCCGCCTTTATTGAGGAGGCCAGGATAGTACGTGAGGGCTTAAGGATACCCATGTTCTTAGTTGGCTCCGTAGTTACACTCGACGATGCAGAGAAGGTCCTCGATACCGCTGACGTGGTAGTTATAGGTCGCCAATTATTGGCAGACCCTGACTGGCCTATCAAGGTTAAGCTGGGCCTACCGATAAGGCCCTGCATAAGGTGTAACCAGAGCTGTAGAGGCTTCATGACTAGGGAAGTTAGGTGCGATGTTAATCCAGAGCTTGGTTGGGAAATATTACCTCCATTACCCAGGGTTACAGGTCAGGTAAGAGTTATTGGTGGTGGAGTTATGGGTCTTGAGGCGGCCAGGGTATTAGCCAGTGCGGGCCTTGAGGTTGAACTTTATGAGAAGGAGGATAGACTCGGTGGTCAATTGAATTGGCTTCTTGATCCTTGGAAGAGAATGGAGTTCTTGCAATTACTTAATTATTATATTGATGAATTAAAGAGATTGAATGTAAAAATAAGACTCAATACCGAGGTTAAGGACTGCGACACCGATTGTATATGGGCAGTGCCTGAGGAGACACAACCGAGGTTTATTGAATATAGGGGATTGAAGATACTGATAGACTCGAACTTGTACGCTTATCAGGATTACGCTTTTGAGTGGGTAAGGCACAATGAGGTGTATATAACGGAACGAAGCCTTAGGGAGCTAGACCTAGCAAGAAGGTACCTATTAATCAGGGGTTATGAGGGCGTAGGTGTTAAGGTAATTAGTGATAAGGAGGCAGGGTCAATAAAGGCTGATATCACCATGAGGGAATTTAGGAGAGACCAGCCAAATCTTGGTAAATCAATAAGTAGAGGTTATTGGCTTGCACGCAATTACATACTTACGAAAATAACGCAATAAAAGACTTAAAACCTCCCCTTGGTGTTGGCGTTTTGGGCCGGTAGTCTAGCCTGGAAGGATGCCCAGGGACGGTAGTCCCGCACAAGCCTCGCATTACCCTTAACAGCACGGGATCGCGGGAGAACCCGGGTTCAAATCCCGGCCGGTCCACCATTACGATGTTTTTGTATCGCCCTTTCTGTTTTGGGCTTTAACTGATCAATCCCTGTAAGGGTGTATGATGATTCCATAGGCCGGAAGCGCTTCCGGCACTATGATAAACCCACAACCTCAACAACAATCAACCCAAGTAATAATTAACCGCATAAAAGGAACAGAAAAAGAGGAATCCTAGGTCTAAACCGTAGCAGGTCAACCAATAATCGTGAATGCATTCTGATTTGTGCCGTGGTTAGGCACAGGGTTTATTAATTGCGGGTTTTTGCGTAATTGCGTGAGTCAGCAGGATAGGCAGGTTCAGCAGTCGGTTCCCGTGAATCAGGACTTGATAATAGCTGGCGCCTTGGCGTCTATAAAGCCTATAATACAGGTTGTGCTTAGTGACTTGGTTAATGATCCCAACCTTAGGAAGATCGTTATCTCATCGATGATTTCCGTGCTTAATGATAGGGAGTTTAGGTCCTCGTTGAAGTCCTTGATAATTGAGTTGGTACGCGATGAGAATGTGAGGCGTGAGTTAAGGGATTTCATTAGGGACGTGGGTAATCCGCTTAGGTTGTTGATGCCGCCGTGATGCAAAGTAAGGGCTATTTAAATTAATTCCCTAAGAATGATTAATAATAAGTTGATTTTTGCTGCCCCAATGAGTTCACAGGTAGATCCAATACAAATAGCCAGGCTTCCTGAAAACCAGAGGGAGGCGACAATAAGGAGCATTTTGCAGATGCTCTTCAGTCTACGGGAAGACCAGGCATTTCAAGCGCTCAGGGATGTCATATCAACACTTGCACAAAGGGCTACTGATGAGGAATACATCAATTGGTGCAAGACCACAATGAAGATACTTGCCTCATACCCAGACGATGTTGTTAAGGCAGGGCTTACCCTAAGGTCCAGGGTTGTGTCTAGCCTCGATAAGAGGTTGCAGGATAGGGATCAGGCGATAGTTAGCAGGGTCTTAACGCTGCTTGATGAGAGTACGAGGCAGAAGCTCATGAGGAATATGAAGTGAGTTTCTTAGCATCGTCAAAGTATTTTTAAATTCATTAACCAGCAATAAACCCAAGCCATGGAGTTACTCTGGTGCGATGACTTAAATGTACCATTGCTCGATAGGGAGGTTGGGGCTAGGAAGTGCGGTTCAATAAGTATCGCTAGGATCACGCGACCTGGCGACGTTAGACCGGCGTTTCCCGCAGATATTGAGATTACGAGGAAGGCTGTGATTAATGAGTTTAATGATGAGGATTTGGCAAAGAACCTAATCCCAAATAACGAGGTTGTTCTCCTTAACAAAATACCTGGCTATGCAGACCAGGCCGATGAGGTCATTGTTAGGGGTAGGATTGTTGGGCATAGGTTTTACGATATCAAGAAACGCATGTGGAGGTTTAGACCATTGTACGAGGGCGTCTCTGAAATACTAGCCCTGAAGCGTGGTTATTGGGCCATAATCAATCTCAACAACCTACCCGAGAGGTATGACGTGCATAGGGACCTAGTCCTAGAGGGTTCATTACCCAACACCAAGTATGTCCATGTTGCCGTAGCAACACGCGATGGTAGGTATCATGGTGTTGCGAAGGTTATGAGAAATGATAGACTAAGGGTTATTAAGAGTTGGAGGGCTAAGGACAGGCTACCAAGCCCTAAACCAAGTTCCCTAGAGGATTTCATAGAGTTGAATAGGGATTACCTGGAGAGGAAGGCTAGGAGGGCCGTGGATTTTCTAACGAAGGTATTTAATGAGTATAGGAAGCCCGTAGTAGTTAGTTACTCAGGCGGTAAGGACAGTCTCGTAGCCCTCGACCTGACCGCGCAGACTGGTGTTAAGTTCTACATAGTGTTTAACGACACTGGATTAGAGCCCTACGAGACTTATGAGAATGTTAAGGAGGTTTCTAGGAGGTATGGTGCAGAGTTAATAGTAGCCTCGGCTGGCGACTCCTATTGGCGGGCTATCAGGGAGTTCGGACCACCAGCTAGGGACTTCAGGTGGTGCTGCAAGGTTATCAAACTAGGTCCGATAACCAACACCCTACTTAATAGGTTCCCCCTTGGTTACATAAGTGTCGTTGGGCAGAGGGCCTATGAATCATTCCAAAGGGCAAGGATACCAAGGGTTTCGGTGAGTAGGTGGGTGACTAAGGATATTGTGGTTGCGCCAATCCAGGATTGGACAGCGTTGGAGGTTTGGGGCTATGTATTAATGAAGGGCTTGCCCTACAATAAGGCCTATGAGTACGGTTTCGATAGGCTTGGTTGTGTAATATGCCCAGCCAATGAACTCGCTGAGTTAGATGCGGTTAGTGAGAGGTATCCAAGTATTTACAAGCGCCTGGAGGAGATAATCAGGGAGTTCTCCGAATCACAGAAGCTACCTAGGGAGTTCGTTGATTACGGCCTTTGGCGCTGGAGAAGGGAGTTACCTGGTGATATTGCCAGGTACGTTAAGGTTAAGTTTAGGGTTCAGTATCCAGTTGATATTAAGGATGATAATGAAACAACAACGGTAAGCGTTGATAGGTCAATAAGCCGGGGCACATTCCTGGAGTTTCTCAAGATGCTGGGTAAGGTTGAGCAGGGTGATGGTGCGTTTGTCGTTAAAGGTAAACTCGGTGATGCGGAGGTAAGGTTGGGATCCAACAATGAGGTAATTATTGCATCAAACAATAAATCATTAAGGGTCGAGATAGCGGGTTTAGTCGCCAGGTCGGCGATATGTGGAGAGTGTAATCTATGCATTAATTGGTGCCCAACAAAGGCCCTAAAGCGTGTTGGTCCAGGCCCCGCATTTATTGTTGATGAGAGTAGGTGCATAGGATGCATGCTTTGTTCGAGGGCATGCCCATCAGCGCAATACCTGGTTTTCAGGAGGTTTGATTCGATCAGTTAATCTTGTTGCCTTATTAATTATTTAGTAAAGTCTATTTATTGATGGAGAGGGAGGAGGTTGTTAAGGCAGTTTATCACATAATTGATTGGTTAATCGATCCAGCGCAGGATTTCGAATCAGTACTTCATTACCTGGATGAATTATGCAGGGAATTCGGTACGTGCGTTAAGGTCAGTGAACCAACCAGGTTGGCTGTTATGAAGGCTGTGGTGGAGCTCCTCATGGAAATACTCAATAAGTGCGCAGGGTAGATTAATTCTTTAATTTTGTTACAGCATAATAATTGTTAATGTGGCTGGAGGAGCTTAGGTCCCATATAGAGATTGTTGGTAAGAAAACGTACCTTGATAATGCGGGCGCGGGTCCTTTAACTAAGGATGCTGCCGATGCGGTTAGGAACTTTCTCGATTTATGGCAAAGTGAGGGTGAACCCTGGGAATTAGCTCTTGATCATATTGTTGAAGCTAAGAAGTATTTTGCTCGTCTGATCAATGCACAATCCTGGCAAAACATAGCCGCAGTGTCTGGAGCAACTCATGGTCTTAATTCCCTGTTATCCGCAATGGAATTTAAGCCTGGTAGTAATGTGGTTGTTAGTTCCCTCAATTTCCCAACAGGAATATTCTCATTTCACGCCCTCAAATCACGGGGATTAATAAGGGAAGTTAGGGTGGCTAAGTCCATTAATGGCTACGTACCCCTCAGCGAATACGAGAGGCTCATTGACGATAATACAGCACTGGTCTTTGTGGATTACGTATCCTGGATAACAGGTTATAGGGAGAGGATTAGGGAGATAGCTGAAATAGCCCACTCAAGGGGTGCGTTCTTAATAACCGACGCATTCCATGCGGTTGGTGTTCTTCCAATCAATGTTAAGAGGGATGGTGTTGACGCGCTAATAACAGGCACGTATAAGTGGTTACTCGGTCCTCACGGTGCAGGATTCGTGTATGTCGGTGACGAATTGATGAGTAAGTTAAAACCAGCGTTCTCGGGCTGGATGGGTATTGAGGATAACCAAGTTAGCAGGAGGTTAAGGAATGAGAAGCTATTCGAGAGGCCAATAGACACGAGCACGTTTAAGCATGCAAAGGATGCGTCAATGCTTGAGTGGGGCACATGGCCAATAATAGCCTTTGAGGGCGCCTTGGCGTCAATGAAGCTATTAACTACGTATGAGGTACCGTGGAGATTTGAGGAATATACCAAGGGGCTTGTTGAGAAGCTTGCCGATTCAATAGGTGAACTAGGCCTTAAGGTGACTACGCCACTAGATAGTCACGCGGCAATAATAACCTTTGAGTATAGGGACCCATATGGTCTCGCCGAATTTCTAGGTAGGAATAAGGTCGTCGTATCTCCACGCCCTGGAACAATAAGGGTCTCACCACATGCCTACAACACTATTGAAGAAATAGAGAGATTATTAGATTTGGTCAGGCGTTACATTAAGTCCTCTTAACGTTAATAATTAACTGGTAAGTTCGACCTATAGTGAGCCTCTAAGCTATGGAATACTTCAGGGTATTTATGGATTTAAGTAATGAACCTAGACTCGCTTATTAAGGGCATGGGAGTTCGCCTCATCGGCATGAAAGGATGAACCCCTACTTCTTAGAGTAATGAATTCGCCACCAATCCTTACCCTCCCTAATCACTCTCTCTAATGGGTCCTCAACGCCTAATTCCTCAAAAGCCCTCTTCCTGGCTATGCAGCCTGTACAACGACCACAGGGTTTATCGTAGTTGTTGTGGCAAGACCATGTGTACTCGAAGGGTACGCCCAATTTCAATCCTAGCTTGACCACCCCAGTCTTGCTTAGCCTAGAGAGCGGTGCGACTACCCTAAATCCCCTCGTTCTCCCGATATAGGTCCCTATTGACAAGGCCTTTGAGAATAATCGCCTAAACTCCCTAGTCGTGTCTGGGAAGTGCTTAACGTCATCGGCATTGTGCCCGGCAACCACGAGGTTTATGCCGAGCATCTCAGCAAAGTAGGCAGCCACCGAGTATATTATCGCGTTTCTTGCAGGTATTGTGCTTGGGTGGGCATTCCTAAGGTGTTGTGGTCTCTCATCCTCACTACCCCATAGTTCGACTACTTCCCTCATGAACGGTAAATCAACCTCTATCAACCTGGTATTGGTCATCTCAGCCAACCTCCTGGCCGACTCCCTCTCCCTCTCGCCCCTACCTGGGTAATTAATCGATAGCGCAATCACATCATAACCCCGGGCCTTAAGTAAGTAAAGGGCCACGGCAGAATCTATGCCACCTGACAATAACAACAAGGCTTTCTTTCCATTAACCACGGTCTCCATCTTTTAGCATTTATTAATAAATAATTCGTCATTGCTCATGAGAGTTAATGCATTTATTTAGGTGGTGAGTTATGGATGTGTATGGTTAGGGATAGTCTTGGCGAGGCTATAGTTCATTACGCCCTTAACATTAGGTTTGAAGATCTAGATCAGCAAGTCATTAATGAGGTTAAGAGGAGGGTTTTGGATAGCCTAGGTGTCGCCCTTGCAGCATTTACGGCAGAGCCTGTCAAGATAGCGAGGGGCATAGCTAGGAATTACAAGTCTAGTGTTGAGGCAACGTTGTGGGGCACACCAAATACTGCTGCGATTGATTGGGCCTCATTCACCAACGCCCTAATGGTTAGGTATTTGGATTATAATGACACGTACCTAGGCAAGGAACCCCTACACCCCAGCGACATGGTTCCAACGCTCGTGGCAGCGGCCGAATACAGGAGGTTAGGTGGTAAGGACTTGGCAACAGCGATAGCCGCATCCTACGAAGTAGGTGTTAGGCTTTGTGATGCAGGGAGTCTTAGGCTTCACGGTTGGGATCACGTCAACTACATAGGTATCGCCGTAACAGTAGGCTTGGCGAAGTTAATGGGGCTTGATGAGAATAAAGCCTTGAATGCTCTCTCGATAGCCACAGTGCCCCATGCAGCCATGAGGCAGTCAAGGGTTGGTGAACTGAGCCACTGGAAGGCGGCAGCCACAGCAAACTCCTCCAGGAATGCCGTATTCGCGACGCTGCTTGCCATGGAGGGCTTCACAGGACCTGACGCACCACTAAAGGGAGAGATGGGCTTCATACGGCAACTACTCGCCAACGAATTCAATGAAAAGATAATCCTCGAGTTGAGCTCCATACCAAGCCCGAAGAGAATACTCGACACATACATAAAGCCGTACCCAGTTGAGTACCATGCGCAATCTGCCGTTGATGCGGCAAGGGAGATTAGGAGGGAGTACGGTAAAGCCATAGAGCCTGATGATGTGGATTACATAGTGATAGACACATTCAAGGCAGCTTACGACATAATAGTTAAGGACCCAGAGAAGTGGGATCCAAAGACCAAGGAAACTGCGGATCACAGCCTAATGTGGGTTACAGCAGTAGCTCTAATGCACGGTACAGTAGAGCTCCAACATTATAGGCCCGAGAATATCCGTGATCCAAGGGTACTCTCACTAATTAGGAAGATGAAGGTCAATGTTGACCCCGAGCTCGATAAATTATACCCGTCAGCCATACCAAACAGAATAACCATTAAGTTTAGGAATGGTAGGGAGTTAACGGCACGTGTCGATTACCCAAGAGGTCATCCAAAGAATCCAATGACTGATGAGGAGGTTGAAAACAAGTTCAGAATGTTAACGGATGGAATATTAACGAGAGACCAAATAAGCACAGTAATAAGTCTTGTGAGGAATCTAGAGAACCTGGGCGATATTAGGCAGTTGGTTAAGGCTATAATAGTATAATTTGGTAAATATCTATAATTAATGATAAGACATGCCCACCATTGATGTTTTACTTATATAAAAATGAAATTAATTATAGCATTATTGGGATTGCGATTTAATACATTGTTTTTCGCATTTTTCTAATATTTTTCTTTTAATACGTTATTTAATTTGGATATTATTTCTTACTTCAACATGTGCCACATTCATTATTTATCTTCTTATAGTTGTTTTCACGTTCAATTCTTCGTATTTCATGGGTGAAAAGTTTAAATTGGCATTTAATTCATAGCTCCTGATCATGGGATCTAGCGACCTTGTTAAGTTTGAGGCATTATCTCCTGCGGAGTTCTTTAGACGTAATCGAGAAATTGCGGGTTTTAGTAACCCGACTAGGGCTGTTTATCAGACGATTAGGGAGTTGGTTGAAAATAGCCTTGATGCTACGGAGACCTTTAAGATACTGCCTAGCATAAAGATTTTCATTGATTATGCCGATCAATCTAGAAATTGGATTGGTATCTATGTTGAGGATAATGGCATCGGAATACCTGGCGATGAGATACCCAACGTGTTTGGCAGGGTTTTCTACAGTAGTAAGTATAGGATTAAGCAGCACAGGGGAATCTTCGGTCTTGGTGCGAAGATGGTGGTGCTTTATGCACAATCGACAACAAACACGCCAATACTTGTTAGGAGCGCACCGTTAAAGAGCGACATGATTTATGAGTATCAGTTAATGATTGATATTACGAGAAATGAACCCGTCATAGTTTCCCAGAGGACTATGGAGAATAGGTATGGGTGGCATGGCACAGCTATAAAGGTTGTTCTTGAAGGTGATTGGCTCAAGGCTAAGCGGAGGGTTGAGGAGTACATTAGGAGGACTGCCATGGTTGCTCCCTATGCTGAGCTCATCATTAGGGGTCCTGACGAGGATTACGTGATAAAAATACCCAGGGTAACCACTAAAATGCCCGAACCACCAAAGGAGGGTTTGCCCCACCCCAAGAGCGTTGATGTGGAGTTGATTAAGCAATTAATACAGAAAAACCCAGAAGCGCCCCTCCTTGAATTCCTCGTTGAGAATTTCGATGGCGTCGGTGAAACAATAGCTAAGACGTTTCTGGACTTTGTGGGGCTTCAACCAGATATGCCCGTGGGTAAGTTGGTTAATGATGAGTTAGTGAATTTCGTAACAAAAATGAAGGAGTTTAATGGTTGGAGGAGGCCTAGGGCTGATTGGTTATCACCGATTGGTGAGGATATACTGGCGGAGGGTGTTAGGTTTGTACTAAGGCCTGAGGTGATTTTTACAGTGACCAGGAAACCAAGCTCCTACATGGGTAACCCATTCATTGTAGAGGCTGCATTGGCGTGGGGAGGCAGTATTGAGCCCAGTGACAAGCCCATAGTATATAGGTTCGCGAATAAGGTACCGCTAATATACGATGAGGGCAACGATGTCGTTAGGAAGATCGTTGATGAGATCGATTGGTCACAGTATAAGGTTAAATTCCCAGCGCCCCTAGCCATCGTTGTGCACATATGCTCCACAAAGATACCCTACGCGAGCGCAGGTAAGGAGGCTATTGCGGAGGTGCCTGAGATAGAGAGTGAGGTTAGGAATGCCGTTAGGGAGGTGGCTAGGAAGTTGAGACTCTACATAACCAGGAAGGAGAAGGAGCAGGAGTTGCTGATGAAGTATGCAATATTCAGCATGTATGCTGAGGAAGTTGTCAATTCGTTGTCCTACGTGACCAAAGCCGATATAGAAGAACTAAGGAGTAGTATTACCGCCTTGATAAAGGCTAGGTTAAAGATAGAGAAATTCGAAGACCTAATAAACAATAACAATAAGGTTGAGAACACGAATGAGGATAATAAAGAAGAAACCCAATAAGGCATTGAACAAACCCACACAATACACAACCCAAGCATCATAATTCACCAAGACCTAGTGTATTTCAGAATCACGAGCCATCATCACGCGCTCAGTAGCACCAGCGTCTTCATCAAGTTCAGGCGTGTATCATAGGCTATAAATCTTTTCCCACGAGCTTTCGCTTAATTAACCTCCTTAGTAAAGGGAGGATTCTCATTGGATTCTCGCTGGTCGATCTAATCCTAAAAAGGTGCGTTCTATCCTCCCTCTTATCACTACTACCAAAGCCAGGGATACCCTCGTACTCACTAAGTAATGCCCTCGCGACGTAACTCTCGCTGTAAGGTAGGACCATAACCGCTAACTCATCGCATAGGTCATGGAGGTAATCCACATGCCAGTACTTGGTACGAGTATTACCTGCCAAGTGCCTCATAATACGTGCGCCGCAGTGATTACCACAGGAACCAACATATGCATAAATCCCCTCATCTATCTTAAATACGGAGCCTCTAGTCCTTACGTAGCCATTCCTGCATCTAAACAATACAATATAACTAAGAGGTGATGGGTTCACCATACGTATGTTACATTCACCAGGGCATTCTCTGGTATGGTACCATTGATTAAACTGCCCGCGTTAGTTGGTGGGTAATAGGTTGCTACATAGCATACAAAGCCGAGGTTTATTGAGTATGTGGCATTGGGTAGTACTGGAACTATTAATTGCCCGTATTGCCCAGCCTCGTAAGCGTACGTCATACCCTCATACGTATACGCAGCCGTCATCGGTATTGACGGCATCGCCTGAGCCATTAAGTAAACATAGTATGAAAACTGCCCTGTGATGACCTGAGGATTGGATAGCCTATACGTTATTAATAGGTAACCAGGGCCCTTAGTTACCATATTAATCTCCTTAACACCCTGTAATGTATAGCCGTTACACCCAGTTACGGATAATGAGGCATTAATTAATAAATTCTCAACAATTATTTCCTTATGGCTCAAGCCCTGATAATAGGGCGATTGAGTGTTAGCTGCGCATTCATTCAATTCCTGCTGTAATTCCACATACTTACTCAATAAGCTCGTGTAATTACTTAGTAGTTCGTTATATTTCATAAGTAACGTCGAATTTGCAGTTTCATTATGAGGCATTGAGTATATTGAATGCACTACGTATATTACCATTAATGCGATTATTAACGACACCACCACGATAATGAATGTCCTGATACTAGGCACGGGTCATTAGTTAGCCCTACAGGTAAAATAAAAGTTTGCTTCACATGCCCATGAGTCGTCAATTACCGCAACAGCAGGGTCATCACCCATTTTTCAACCTGCAGTAGAAGTCGCTAGGTAAGTCTTTTATATTTGCCATAACCACCATAATGATTGGCGTGTCATTACCAAATTACTGCAATGAGCCGGAGGTGTTAGTTAAGATTCCCAATGAGGAGACTAATAAGGAGTGGGGTTTACCACCCGAAAATAGATCCATGGACCTATACCTCAGGTATGGCTTTATTGTGATTGATAAGCCAAGGGGCCCAACAAGCCATGAGGTGGCCGCGTGGGTTAAGAGGATCCTAAACCTAGACAGGGCTGGGCACTCGGGAACTCTCGATCCTGGAGTTTCGGGAGTCCTACCGGTGGCTCTTGGTGAGTCCACAAAGGCAATGCCCGCGATAAACACATTGGATAAGGAGTACATAATGGTCATGAAGCTCCATGGCGATGTCGATGATGATAAATTAAGGGCAATCCTTAAGGAGTTTACGGGAGCTATCTATCAAAGGCCACCATTGAGAAGTGCTGTGAAGAGGCAGGTAAGGGTTAAGCATGTTTACGAACTAGAGCTCCTCGAGAGGGATGGGAGGTACGTATTGATTAGGATGAATGTGGAGTCGGGAACCTACGCCAGGAAGTTGGCTTACGACATAGGCGAGGTTCTTGGTGTTGGGGCGAACATGAGGGAGCTTAGGAGGGTTAGGGTTGGATGCTTCACGGAGAAGGAGGCTGTCAAACTCCAGGACCTTAAGGATGCCTACACACTGTATAAGGAGTACGGTGTCGAGGACCTACTGAGGACATACGTCAAGCCCGTGGAGTACATGGTAAGGCACTTACCCAAGGTCTGGATAAGGGACTCAGCCGTAGACGCCATATGCCATGGTGCAGCATTGGCGGTTCCAGGAATCGTGAAATTAACAAACAACGTGAAGAAGGGTTCTCTAACAGCAATAATGACGTTAAAGAATGAGCTCGTGGCGCTCGGCTACGCTGAGATGAGCTCTGATGATATAATGAAGGCGCAGAAGGGCATTGCCGTGAGGACGACGAGGGTTGTCATGAGGAAGGGCACATACCCACCTATCTGGAAGGAATTGAAGGAGAAGAAGAAAGCCGAGCGGAAGTCCGAAACCTCTAATGGTAAAACTTCTTAACCCCTTAAAACACTAAAAATAAAATACCAAATAAGTGCTTGATGAGTATTGAGGGTCAGCTGATCGATGAGGAGAAGCGGATCTACTGAAATGAATGTAATTTAAGTCTCCAATATTCACTGATTC
This sequence comes from Vulcanisaeta sp. EB80, assembly GCF_002078205.2. Taxonomy (NCBI): domain Archaea; kingdom Thermoproteati; phylum Thermoproteota; class Thermoprotei; order Thermoproteales; family Thermoproteaceae; genus Vulcanisaeta; species Vulcanisaeta sp. EB80. The sequence goes on along the minus strand of NZ_LCWN02000001.1, from coordinate 48,826 downwards.
TGAGGTTGTGTGGTCGATGAAGCCCAGGTATTCCTTGAGGAATGCCCTGCATCACCCATAGGGCACATACTTGCATTAAAAAGTCATTTGGAGGGCGTTGGGGAGTCCATGCCGTATATAAGTATGGATTCCCTCAATGATGTTACCATTTACCTAACACATGCCTGTAACCTGAGATGCATTCATTGTTACCTATCGGCTGGTGAGCCATTGGGTAACGAGCTTAATGTCCGTGACTGGTTAATCATCCTCGATAAATTAAGGGAATTAGGTGTTAGGTTTGTTTACCTGTTGGGTGGGGAACCAATGTTATTAGTTAGGAGGGGCTTATTTGACATAATTAGGCATGCCAAGGATCTGGGTATATATGTATCAATGAGCACCAACGGTACATTGGTAACTAGGGATGTGGCTGTGAAGTTGAAGGAGGCTGGACTTGACCAGGTACAGGTTAGTGTTGATGGGCCAAATCCCGCAATTAATGATGTTATTAGGGGTATTGGATCGTTTGATTTAGCAATGAGGGCAATTAATATCCTCAAGGATGTGGGTATTGGTGTTTCCCTGTCCTATACCGTCATGTCTAGCAATGCTTACTATATCGTGGACATGGTTAGGTTGGCGGAGAAACTTGGTATACCCGTACTCACCTTCATTAGGGTTCAGGAGTTTGGTAGGGCTTATGACAATGGTATTGGGTTAAGTGATGATGATGATGCCGAGAGGGTTCTCTATGAATTGTTAAGTATCAAGGCTAATGTCAAATTAGTGCTTAATGGCTTCAGGTTCTACCTTAAGAACCTACGTAAGACCTATGAGGAGATTAAAGGGAGACTTAGTGATCTTGGTATTACTAACTATACAACGTGTCCAGCAGGTAAGAGTAGGTTCGTTATTGACTCCAATGGTGACATCTACGGTTGTGAACTACTGATGAGTGAGGAGTTTAAAGAGGGTAATGCCCTGAGAGACGACATTAGGCATGTTTGGCGTGATGGGTTTAAGGTATTTAGAAACAGGAAATATACCGAGATTAACCAATGCAGTAAATGCCCAATGGCTGACCTATGCAATGCAGGTTGTCCTGCTAGGGCGTATAGGGCTTATGGGAGTACTAATGCACCAGATCCATATTGTCCATTGGCTAAAAGGTCCCGTAAAATTTAATAATATTTATTATTTATTCCAAATTATTAGGGCTATTATTTAATGAATCTTATGATTCGCGTAACCGATAAATTAGACATGGATCTCCTTGCATTAATAAGGAGGCACTACTTAAACGATCCAATAACCTTCGCGTACGTGTTCTACGACATCATGTATTACCCCGAGTTCACAGAGGTTTACCTAAACGTTGTTGGTAACGACATAATCGGTTTCACACTAATTTACAGGGGTTTTCGAAACTACACGGCCACTCACGTATTCGGTAATATTGAGGAGGGTGTGGATTACATACCCTGGGACTCACAACTCATACTGCACATAAACACGGAACCCAGGATAGTTGAACGCATAATACGTATTGCATCAAGGAAGGGTCAGGTTGAGATTAGGAGGAGTTTAACCATGGTTTGCGACAAATCCTCATTCAAAGCCTTTAATTTGGGTGGTGATTACGTGATCCGTAGATTGACAATCAATGATCTAGATCAATTCATCGAGATAAAGAGCCTACAGGGAGTAAAAATATCGAAGGCTGAAGCCATTGCCAGGTTATTATCACCGCATTGGCATTACTACGGCGCATTTCTCAACAACGAACTAGTGTCCATGGCAGGTACATACCTAAAGCTACCCGAGATTTGGGTTGTCGGTGATGTATTCACGCTACCACAGCATAGGAATAGAGGTTTAGCTAAGGCGGTGACCACAGCAGTAACGAATGACTCGGTACTAAGTGGCGCGATGGCAATGCTTCACGTTTTCGAAGATAATTCACCAGCAATAAAGGCATACAAAAGACTCGGCTATAGAGTAATACAAACATTACTATGGATAAACTATAAGTCATAAGAATCGTATAAACAATTCTTGATACCTTATTGCAGCTACTTTTTACTAATTCATTCTCACAATTACTAATGAGGCAGTAAGAACAAGGACTAAGTAATAAACTGTATGCACGATCGCCCATGGTGGTATGCACAATATGTTCAATCTTTGGTGTGGGGGTGGGATTTGAACCTACGCAGGCCTTCGCCAGCGGATCTTGAGTCTACAAACCTGTAACAAGCACGGCATGTGCTTAACACGGTTTTTCCGTAACAAATACACCCACGAGCACAGCAACCAACACATCAACACTAAGCCCCTAACTACAGCGTTACAAGGCGTGGTTACTCCGTGCCCTCACCACCTGAGGCGCCGAGCCCCACCGTGTTGCGAAACGCTGAGTGCAGGAACAGGTAGTTGAGGTCAGCAATCGCCGAGGCCCAGGACTTAAACCGCTTGTTCCTTATATTGAAGGAAACCATGTATGGACCTATGAAACCGTTCACTACGTATAAGGTGTATGCCTTAAGGAAATTATTCATTTCCCTACACTCACGAGGACTCAGGTCCTCCTCGCGCATGAGACCTGCCAACGCCTTCAGCGTCAGCCAGGCACCAAACAGGTTGTACCGCTCCAATTTGGGGTACATTTCCATCCACGGAAAGAAAGTACTCATTTCCTCCCTATCTCTCTTGTTTAGTTTGAATATGTCCTCTATCGTGAACATCATCAACATAGTTATCGAGACCCTCTGTATCAAGTCAATCAGCATGTAGTTCCTCAGGACCGTGAGGAGCTCGGGCAGTGCCTCACGCCCGTATTTTCTGAAGCTCATGACAATATCGAGGTTGCGATCAACCAATGCGTTATCGATGACGCCCAACGGCGTAGGCATGTAACCACGCCTACCACCCACAGGCACAACCCTGATGTAACCATCCTCAACACCCGCGTCCAAACCACTGTCCAGGCTCCTTTTCCCGCGTATGCCGTGCTCCTCCTCAAGGCACCCGAGCAGTTCCACATACCTCGCGGGCCTCTCGTTCCTTGTGTAGACCGTGATTACGCAGTCCACGGTTGGGAACAGGTAGGTGTTGAACCTGTATTTCCTCACTGTGCTCACAACTACAGTGTGCATGAACGTGTTTATAAACTTTCCGCAACAGACAATTCCGCATATTACACAATTCCCACGCGGAATTCCGCATGCACTCCAACAACAATTCCCATTTAAACACGCGGGTGCACAATGCCCCTGGGTGCATACATGAGCCAGGTGGTAAGGCAGGTCAAGGTTCCGGCGAGGGTGAGGCTGTGGAAATCTAGGAAAAACTACATAGCCGTGGTTACCGACGAAGCAACGAAGAAGGTGCTTGAGCAGTACCTGGACAAAAGGGTCGAGGTCGAGATTGCGGGCGTGTCGATAGAGGCGAGGCTGGTCAAGGTTTGGCAGAGGAGCATGTGGCACATAGGCGTGTTCCTACCGAGGAGGCTCACGCCCACGTGGGAGAAACTCAGGCAAAAAGCCGAGGAGCACGACGCAACAATAGTAATAACCGAGGAGGGTGGTGAACCATGAGCACGGTGTTCAACTACACCACGAAGGCATTGATAAAGACACCGTTGACTCCTGGAATAACACGCGATAACAGACCTGTCATAAGACTCGCGATACTAATCGACACCGTTGAATATACGTTGAACATCGTGGGAAAGCCGGGAACAGGTATTGAGCAGTTGGCAGAGTACCTAACGAAGAACGGAATCGTGAAGCTCGAAAACGGCAGGTGGTTCATTGAGTTGCCGACCTGGTCCATCGCCAAGTCCAAGAACTCGACAATATGGGTACACGCCGAAGACTACGAAAAACTCAAGGGCACAACAACCTGACGCCGACAACGCCCCACACCCTCAAAATCAAAACCACGCTTTACCTGGCCCCGACAGGGTTGGGGCACACGCCCCACCCTGCGGGAAAGCCCCATGTCCAAACCCGCAAATGAAGGTACTGGAAACCAGGATTTAAGCATTACTCAACAAACCCAGAATACTGAACAAACACGCAACACACAACAAACAAACCTAACACAACAATTCCTCGCACTACTAAACCAGGGTAGTGCTGATTCTTCTGCTGGTGGGTTTGGTGAGACTCAGGCACGTGCTTCTGCACGTGCCCCAATCTCAGAGGCAGGGGCTGTGGGTGTGAGATTCAGCGACGGCACACCACGCTCAAGCCAGTCTCAGCAAACAAACACAGCAGAAACAGCATCACGTGAGGTGAATTGTTTGCCGTGTAATGGGTGTTGTGGGCGTAGGCGTGGGCGTAGGTTGCCTGGGCGTGTTTATGATTTCGTGGCTTGGGTTGCTGGGGTTAGGGGTGTGCCAATGTGCCAGGTGGTTAATGAGTTTCCTGAGTTGTTTTGTGTGGGTGGTTCTGGTGGTGGGCGTGTTGGTGTTAGTGAGCGTGGTTTGAGTAGGCGTGTTCAGTATAAGGCTGGGTATTTACTGAAGATGTTTGGTGAGGCTGGTGAGGTTGGGCAGGTTGTGGATAGGTTAGTGCTCGCTGTTAGGGAGTACCTGGAGTTTGCTGAGCGTAGGCGTGTTGGTGTTGAGGAGGCCAGGCAAAACGTTGAGGACTTGGCGAGGGGGTTGGGGTTCAGCGATGTTCGTGATTTTGCCCTGTACCTGTGGTGGCTTGTGCCGAGTAGGGTTGTTAGGGGTATGGAGGGCTTAATCAAGCCTGACTTTGTTGGGCGTCGTGGTCCCTATGTTGATGTGCTCGGCGTCAGGTGCCTACTGCCTCACGAGGGTGGGAGGGATTGGCAGGTGCACACTACCATGAGCCTGCCCAGGTTCCTACACGCCCTGGTTACTCATTTTAGGCATGACCACGGTCTTACTGATTGGCGCCAGGTCGCTCAATGGGTCCTCAGGAAGCCCTGGCGTGCGGTGGCGATAAACCAGGTCGGTAAGGAGGGTGAGTTGGGTGGTGAGGATTGGGAACGCCTTACGCCGAGCCTCAGGCTCTACCTCTTCGAGGACGTGCTCAATAAGCTAATTGATGTGTTGGTGGGTGTTGGTTTGGTTGAGGATTTGGGTAATGGCGAGTACAAGTGCGTGCTTGATGGTGTGGTTGTTAGGGGCAGGTTTGACGTGTATAGGCACTTGCACAATGAGCACAGTAACCTGGCTAATGACGTGAGGGGTCTCGTTAAGTCGGTGGTTGGGGCTGGGGTGGTTGCTGATGAGGGTGCCGAGTGAGGTAATCGAGGAGTTAGGCAGGTCCTTGGGTGTTGAGGTTAGCGTGGTCGAGGGCTTCGTGGATTGGTTGCTCAGTGACTACCTGGTTAGGTACCCGAGCGTGGGTTTGCTTAGGCTGGTGATTGACGTGTTGAGGAGTGGTGATGCCCGTGTTGTGAGGTTCAGGAGGGCGTTGGGTATTAACTCAACCCTCGGCGTTGAGGTGAACATAAACAACCCGTTGTTCAGCAGGCTCCTCACTGCCGTGAGGAGCGTGGTTAGGGCGTTGGCTAAAACCGGCGTTATTGAGTACATAGAGGACCTGGGCGTGGTTAACCTGGGCAGTAAGCAGGTCTAGTGTGTCTATCTACTACTTTAGGGTTCTCGGGTGTATACGGTTCCCCACCACGAGCCTAGCCTCTAAGACCTATATTATTATTTATATTATTACCACGAGACCCACGTGAGCCGAACAGATAAAATAACTCGGAAACGCACGGGCACACGCCCCTGCCAAACTGCACATGAAGAAGACGAGTATATTATACGTTGGGTAAGTCACGTTGTTTTGCACGTGCACTCCCAACCCAGTAGTGGATGAAGATGACGTAGGTAATAGATGGTGGATAAACCACGTGCGTGAACAGAGAGCATAATCAACATCTTAAAATAGGACGTTTGCCATTTAGATAAAATAACCCAGGTCGGCGTGCTAACCGCGTTCTCCTGCACGCGGATGCACAAAGGGCATAATCACCATCTTTAAATAGTATGTGGTTCATTTAGATAAAATAAGCCGTGCCTGCCTGCCGTGCCTTGTTCAGTCCCTCTTTGATTAGCGACTGAACGCTCTTCTCCTCGGGTACTTGCTTGGTGCTTACCTGGTGGTGGGGCTTGGCACTATAGAGAATGTTTTATAACACCCGAGCCAGTGCCTAGAGTTTGATGTCGCAAACCCCAAACCCGGAACAAAATGATTTACAGAGGTTGAGGGAGTTAGCGGAGGAGATAAAGGGTAGGTGGACCACGGTTAAGGTGCCGAGGGAGGCCCTGAAGAAGCTCGATGCGCTCAGGGAGAGGCTTGTTAAGGACCTATGCAGTACTGAGGAGTGTAGGACTAACCTGAGGCACGCCTTATCGCCTGGGCGTTTCCTCGATGCAGTCCTAGACGTGATATTGAGGGGCGACTACGCCTTCGCGCTTAAGGTCGTGGTCAGGCTCTACGAGAACACCACGGGCATATCCGCATACAACACGGCGAAGGAAATACTCGCGAGGCAGTACGGGTACCGATACTAACGCCTCTCGGCACCCACGCCCCCGCCTAGCCCGTGCTTGCCAACTAGGACTATTTTTATTTTTATTATTAGGGGCACGCACCACTATTAGAGTTTACCGATTGACTACCGATATGGCACCCATCAGCGTGTGGAGGTTCATCACCCGGCTCAGCGGGAAAGAGACCAATCACAGTCCCATGGACTTGAGCCTCACTAAAAACTGGTTGTAGGATAGCACCTTAACCACGCCCCTCTCCTGGTACCTCAGCAGTCCCTGTTGCACCAGCAACCTGTAGATGGCTTTTTTGGTTAGTCCCATGCTTAGGTACTGCTTGACTACGTCGATGGGTATCTGGGTGCCCCTACGCCCAATGTGCTTGCCCATTGCCTTTGCCCTGGCCAACGCCGACCTGGTCCTCTCGCTAATCAAGGCACGCTCAATCTCGGCAGTCACGCTGAGCATTGCCAGGGTTGCCTTGCGAATAGCCTCGCCCAGGGGTGTGGACTGGATAACATTAAGCTCTGGGTGCTTGACAAACAATATGTTGTAACCCTTCTCGGTGAGGTACTTATAGGTGTCCATTACGTCGAGCATGTCCCTGCCCAACCTGGTGATGTCGAACACGATTATTGTCCTTATTGCTGGCATTGACTCAAGGGCAGTTAGCAACTGCCTGAAGCCCTCGCGCTCGAGCGCGGGCTTTGCACCGCTGACGCCGACGTCCCTAAACACACCCACGAGTGTCAGGTTGTTCTGCTTGGAATAATTCTCGATTGCGTGGACCTGGTTGTTTATGTCCTCGCCCTCTAGGCTCACCCTGGCGTAACCCACGGCTAACTGTGTCTGCATAGCGAATTAATTCCAGGTGGGGCAGGTAAATAAAACAAACCCAAGGCAGTCAATCAATGAAATTGGGTTCCAGGTGCAACCGAGGCTCGACTCGGGAAACGGGCAGTTCCAGGTGCCGTGGTTTACGGCAACCACTGCAGTGGTGGTTTGAACCAAAACTTTCGCTTAACCACCTAGTTTTTAGTAGTTCTAGTTGATTAGTTAGTAGGTAGTTCAGCAACAAACCCTGGGTGCGAATTTGATGTACCACTGCCTAAGCTCCTCGTGCCTAGGGCTCCAGTAGTGCTCAATGAGCACCCTAAACTCACTCGGCGGTGCCCTGCCCTGCAGTGTATTGACTATTGACTCTGGCACGCCCTGGCTAATCATGTGTGTTGCGAAGAACTTACGCAACTCATACAACTCAAACTCACGCCCAAGCACCTGCCTGGCTGTGTCCTTGATTTCCTTGCGTAACCTATCCCTGTCGAATGGTATGAACCTACTCGCCCAATCCTCAACATTGGGCTTGACGCCCAGGTAGTCGGCCTTAACAATCCCAAGCTTAGCCTTTACCAGGGACTCCCTCACGGGTAGGTACTCACGCTTAATCCAGTCAATGACTTCTGGGCGTAGGAATGCAATGAATGCGCGTTTTGTCTCAGTCACCTTGCTGATGTGAATCACGCCGTGTTCCAGGTCCACATCATCAATGCCCACTAGGAACGGCTCTGATGGGCGTAACCCACACTCTGCCAGGATTGTGAAGTACAGCCTGGACTCTATGGTGGGTAGTTGTTGCCAAATCTGCCTGAGTTGGTCGATGGTTGGTAACCTCACCTTGTTGTGGTTCTTCGGCCTGACAACCGTGAATGAGCTATAGAGCAGGCTGTAGAGGAGTGGGTCCCTGGGCTTGAGCACCTCCTTTAGGAACGACTTCAGGCTCGCCGTTGTGTGCCTAATGACGTGGGTCTCACCCTCCTCAGCAAGCTCGGCCAGGTACTCCCTAATCCCGTCGGGCGTCAATACCCAGTTAAGCTCAGCCAGGGCGCGCCTGATGTACCTAACCTCATCACGAATAGTCTTCTCACTAAGCCCCCCTTCAGGTGCTTGGTTCTTATGAACTCCTCAACGTCCTGCTCAGTGGCGACCCACTTAGTGCCAGCGCTCCTGACGTAATCGCCGAGGTACCTGTCCAGGTAAGAGAGCAGTATCTCCCTAAAGCCTGGGTCTGCCCTGGCCCTCGCGATAACCTTAATAACATCATTAATGCTCGCTGGCTCAGGTTCCGGCACCTGCCCAAGGAGCTTGGCTAACTCCTCATTGCTGAGGAACTTGAGGGCACGGCAAAGCAAGTCCTCGGTAACACGCCTCTTACCAGAGCGTATCATGGATATCAGGTTGAGGGTTACGCCCAAGTCACGAGCCCTGACGCCTTTCTTCTCCATCACGTAGTTGATAATCTTAACACGCTCCTCATTACCTATCTTCTCAATGTTCACAAGCTCGCAATCAACCACGGGCCCCACCTGCTATACCTATTGTTACAGCAGGGTATTTAAATCTTCTGTAACAGGAAACACATTGAGTTGTAACACGGTGATGGTGAGTTTATTTCAATCTTTGGTGCGGGGGGTGGGATTTGAACCCACGCAGGCCTTCGCCAGCGGATCTTGAGTGCGGCTCTGTTAACCTGGCTTGAGTGTCCGCCCCCTTTGTCCTGGCTCGGGCACCCCCGCAAGTCTAACTATGAATGTCTTGGATATTTAAGCCTTAATTAATGTGTTTTCGAACTACCTAGTCCTTGATAGTGGCTTTAGTATTTTCTTTGGGTTGTCACTGGCGATCTTTATTAAATCCTCCCTTGGGATTTGTATGTTTAGGAATTCCTTAAGGTTAGCCTTTATGTCATAAACCCCAGGTCCTGGATAGTCACTTCCGTAGACAGACTTTTCGCTTATTTCAGTTAGTCTGGGTATGTATTCGAGCAATCTCTTTGGTGGTATGCTTGATAGATCGGCGTAAATGTTTCGCCTTATCCTTATTAATTGGAAGGCTGTTGGTACCCAGTTTGGTCTACCCACGTGGGACATGAGTATCGTTAGCCTTGGAAAGTCTACTGCAACATCATCTACGAATATTGGGTCCCCATACTTATTCCTTGCCTTCGAGAATGCGCTCGTGCCTGTGTGTATGTAGACTGGTAATCCGTGGTCCTCGGCAAATTGGTAGACAAGCCCCAACTGCTTCAGACCGCCTTCCTCAGGTCTGTAGGCGTTTGGTTTAAGCCACATGTGCGGTGGATGAACCTTGATTGCGCTAATACCTGCCTCATACTGCCTACCCAACCAGTACCTTACCTCCTCCACAGTCAGTTCGTTAGCCTCAACACCACCTATTACGGCGAACCTATCCGCATAATCCTTAACTGCATCGATTACCTTTAGCGCATAGTCCTCCTTAGCAACGCCGAGCTTCCTAGATGGGTGCGCCATCACGCCGATATATTCAATCTCGGAATCATCAAGAATCTTAACGAACTCCTTAACACTCATCAATAGTAATTCCCTAGGTGCGTGCCACTCGTTTATCGCGAAGTTTAGCAGTTCATCGGTTATTATCTCCCTGAATACAGCATGCGTGTGCGCATCGACGTACCCCATTGCGGTACATGCACCATTGCATTTTTATTAGCTTTTAGCCTTTTCTTATAGACATGTTTTTATACCCATGGCATAACCGGGTATTAACGTATGAATGAGGCATCATTAAGAAGATCGCTTGTGGAAATATTCAGGCTTGCTTATATGAGAAGGCTTGTTGATTTACTTGGAGGTAACGTGAGCGCTAGGTTGAGCGGTGATGAGATTTTGATAACGCCCACATCCACACCAAAGGTGCTAATTAAACCACAAAGTATAGTTAAGATAAGACTTGACGGTACAGTAATATCTGGAGGAAAACCCAGCAGTGAGTGGAGGATGCATGCGGGTATATACAGGGTTAGGAGTGATATCAAGTTCGTACTCCATACACACCCACCGAACATACTAGCCCTAACCCAGGCAGGCCTTAAGGTGGATTTATCATTGAGTGAGGCGATTTCCTACATTGGCGAGGTCGCCGAGGTACCCTACCTAAAGCCAGGTAGTGCGGAATTGGCTGAGGCTGTCAGTAGAGCTATGTCTAAGGACGATGTGACGGCTGTTATTCTCAAGAATCACGGCTTGGTAACGATAGGTTCAACGCCATACGAGGCGCTCAATAGAGCCGAGGTCCTTGATGACCTAGCCTACATCACATTAATGACAACAATAGTCAAGCCTCGCCCTTCAGGGCGGGGTGGTTTTTAAGTCTGGTTGTTTGTTTTTGTTGTGGATGTTGTGTAGGGCTGTGGCTGTTGAGCTTGAGGTCACTAGGGAGCTCAATAGTTTGCTTTACTCCGTTGAGTCTGCGTACCTCAACATCGTTCGTGAGGTTGTTGAATACGCCGTTGCGAATAACGTCTTGAACGCAACCCAACTTCATAAGCTATTTTATCACAAATATAGGGGTGAGTACCAAGACTTGAACTCACAATTAATCATCCAAGCAATCAGACAAGCCTCTGCGGTTGCAAAATCATTCATCGAGAGGAGGAGGAAGGGCTTGGTGGGCAAGCCCTATCCTGAGGTTAGGAGCGTCTCGATTAGGTTTACGGAGAAGGCATGGAGTTATGAGGAGTTCGTTAAATCAATAGCCCCGGTTAGGCTTAGCCTAACTGCTCAACAGTAGGAGGGAGGTTTGGATAAAGCCGCACAAGCGCTTCTGGCAATACTGGTGGAGGGTACTAACTGGAGAAGCCGAGCTTGCGTCTACGCTAGTTGTTAAGCGTAGGTTGAACAGGTGGTATGCGGTGTTTATCTTCGAGATCAAGCCTAGGGTGGAGGAGCCAAAATCAATTGCTGCCTTCGACATCAACGAGAACACTGTTACCGTGAATAGAATTGACCTACCATCCACCGTAAGCAAGGTGGTTAACTGGAATAGGCAGTACATGATTCCAGAATTATATGCGATCAAGACGAACTTCGGCAAACTGGCTAGGAGGTATGAAAGGATTAGGAACGCAATCATCGAGATGCTCAAACAATCCTTTACATTACCAAACGGTAATTACGTGAATGTGACGAACACGAGGGAGTTTAGGAAGCGTGTGAAGCACCTAAGGGAGGGGGTTAGGAAGGTTGGTCGTGTCAGGCATGTGGCGAGTGAGTTAACCAAGAACCCATCAATCATAGTCACAGAGGAGCTTGGCGAGAAACCACAGGAGGAGATGATTAATGGCGTGGGCAAGGGTGAGCTTAGGCATAGAATAAAGCAAACACCGTTTAAGAGTATTGAGGAGGCTGTTGGGGATAAGGCTTTGGAGAGGGGTTCGAAACTCGTTAGAGTCTCATCATACAGAAACAGTAGGGTGTGTCCAATACACTTCACAAGGCTTGAGAAAACAGATGATTGGCATGTACTAAAGTGCCCACTTGGGCATTATGTAGATAGGGACTACGCATCCGTGATGAATATGTTGTGGAAAACAACGCCAGAAGCATGGACAAAGGCGTTTTGGTGGGACTTGAAGAGACTGAGCAAGAACATGAACTGGAGAAAGCACGAAAATAAATCAAACCCGATAATACCATACACCACCGTACAGTACCTGCACGCAATGCTAAAGACCTTCACGGCCAGCGAACAAAGCCCCGCAATGCCGGCCCGGGCCAAACCCATGAACCCAGCCAGAGAAGCCAATGAAGACCTGGCGAGGAAACCTCCCAAAAAAGGAGGAGGTCAGCCTTAATCCTTAGTAATAAGGAATATGGTGCTCCAAATACCACCCTGATTAACGACTCTCTCATTAATTATTCTAAACCCATAATCATTAGCTAATCTCTTCACCAGGGATTTCCTAATCGTGATTGTAATGAAAGACGACCTGTCACGCAACAAATCCCTCAGTGTCTTAAATAACGTGTCATATAACGCGGTAACTCCCTCAATGGGTTCGATCCTAATACCAAATGGTGGATTGAAGGCTGCGTGATCACAGGCGCCATTTTTAATGGCGGGTTTCCTGGAGTCCATAACTACGAAATCAATCAATGAATCCACACCAGCTTCCCTGGCATTAAGCGTGGCGCCCTTGACATAGCCATAATCAATGTCTACACAAAGGAAGGTTAAATCACGTCTATACAGAGCGCCTTCGATCACAATAGTCCCACTGCCACAGGTTATATCGCAAATCCTCGTAAATGGCTTAGGATTTAACATCCTAATCATTGCGTTAGCAAGTATTGGGTTTATGGCGGCTGGATGATTAAATACCCTATACGACCTATTTTTCAGTGGTTTGCGAGTTATTGATGCACCAAGGATGCACCTATCATGGTCTATCACTAATCTTAACACGAGGTCGGCATTGTCGAGGTTAAAGATGGGTTTGGGACCAAGTTGGCTCAGGAATTCCGTGATTCTCTCTCCAAGTAGCGCTGCGGCGTCAGGGCTTTTGAAATCGTGATCACCAGACCTATCTGCCTCAATGCCCAATGACGTGTTTGGCGTGTAATAATTCAATAGGTTATTCATGTTCAATTTCCAAATGCACCTCCTCAAGCTCTCGAGGTCCTTATCAACAAAACCCTCGCCAATGATCAATATTGCATGCTCCACAGTCCTTAAGCTCCTAAGCTCCCCATACGTTGCATCGCTTAAGTTAACCAATACCTTACCTGTAACTGAGGACTTACCAAATACTTCAGCATGTACAACCTTGTCTCCAAACCTTTCCATAACCTCATCAATGACCACATCCTCAATTCCTGAGACAGTTGTAAGTAATACAATCATTAGTCAATAATCAACCCAGTTCAGAGGGAATAAAACTTTACGCATGAATAACGTGGATCTCGATTGGGCTTATCTGTATGATCCTTAACGTCAATATTAACTGTGCTACTGCTGAAATAATGAGTACCACAAGTACCGGTATCGATGCTTCAAATAATAGTAATTTTATCATAACGACCGTGTACTTAACCGCATGGTAATTAATGTAATTCCTAAACCTTGGTTTAATACCCATTAATACTTGGTAAAGCGTTATTACCGTAATTAGTGAGAGTTCGAGTGATAATACATTCCCAAGAAGTGCGTTCATACTAGATAAAGCATGAAATATTGCATAACCAACTAGGGAACCTATTATAAGGGATAGTAAGTACTTAAATACTGAGTAATTACTAAGCTTAAGCACGAGTTGTGCGTAATTCATGAGCTCCTTACTATTTAATTTGCTCTTACCATAAGCCCTACTCCTAAATACATATGGAATCTCAGCAACCTTAAAGCTGCTACCATACGCTACATGCGCTACCGTTAATAACTCAAGGATTAATTTATACCCAGCAGAGTCGCTTAATGAATCAATAAGACCCCTCAACCTATCACCTCTAATTGCAAAGAAACCACTTACGGGATCTCTAATGCTGCGAACCCATGGCATCAATAACCTAGCCATGTACGTAGCACCCTTACTAATCATAAGTCTCGTAAACGACCAACCTGCAACGCCGCCACCGTTGGTGTACCTACTGGCTATGGCTAAGTCATAGCCATTAAGTACAGCATTGACTAGGCTAGGTACAACCTCAGGTGGGTGCTGAAGGTCAGCGTCCATAACAACAATAGTGTCAGCGCCTTTATCAATACAAGCCTTCATACCAGTCCTTATTGCGCTTCCCAAACCAAGTCTTACACCTCTCTCTATTAGTAATGCCTTATTCGTTGATCTCGAGAACTCATAAACAACATCCTGAGTTCCATCTGTGCTTCCATCATCAACTACAACCACAAGCCAATCATAACCACTCAAAACCTCACTTAACCTGGGCAGTAATACCCTTAGGTTATCGGCTTCATTTATTGTCGGCAACACAACACAAACGTCCACGGTTTACTCAATAAGAAGCGATTAAATTAAGATTACGCTGGGGCTGAATGACGACATGCACGTGATCGATTTCGTACCAGGATAAATAGTCTCAATATAATATATACACTCAGTATTTATTTAATAGGCGTAACTGGACAGCGATTCAATGCGAGTTCGCGCAGCAGTCTTGAGGGAGTTCAAAAAGCCCTTCAGCATTGAGGAGTTTGATATTGGTGAACCAGGTCCTGGAGATGTTATGGTTAAGGTTAGGGCTTCCGGTATTTGCGGTCGTGACCTAGTTATTTGGAGGGGTGGCTTTAGAAACTTAAGACCTCCCCTGATTCTTGGTCATGAGATCTTCGGTGAGGTTAATGGAAGAGCCGTGGGCATCTTTGGTGCAATAACCGATGGTACCTGCCCATACTGTAGGGCTGGTAAGGAGAACCTGTGCGTTAATCTTCAATTCTTCGGTGAGAGTAGGCCTGGCGGTTATGCCGAAGCCGTTATTGCGCCCGCGGGTAATGTATTCGAACTGCCGGATAGCGACTTCGTTAAGTACGCAGCCGCCGTGTGCCCACTGGCAACTGCTATACATGCAAGTAAATTGGGTAATGTTGGTCCTGGGTCTAGGGTTCTCGTTACAGGTGCCGGTGGTGGTGTTGGTATTCATACGATACAATACCTCAAGCACCTTGGTGCCCACGTGATATCCATAACATCACCCCAGAAGGCCGACTTTGTTGCTAAGTACTCGGATGAGGTTATTACTGACAGAGATTTTTCAAGGAAGGTTAGGGATGTTGATGTGGTCCTTGAGGTAGTTGGGTCCGCGACGATAAATGAGAGCCTTAGGGCATTGAAGCGTGAAGGGGTTTTGGTGCTCATTGGTAATACTGAGGGTGAGGAGATAAGACTAGCCAGACCTGCCCTCACAGTAATGAGGGAGCACAGAATCATTGGCTCTGCCGCATACACAAAGAACGAAGTTCTAGAAGCCGTTAGGCTACTACATAAGGGTGCTGTAAAACCTGTCTTCAGGACTTACGCCTTTAATGATGTGAATAGGGCCTATGAAGACCTTATCAACCAGAGGGTTCTTGGTAGGGCTGTTCTCGTATTTTAACACTATAATTGCTTTAGAAATGATTGGCGATAAACTTATTACCCTTCCGGAAGTTTTCATGCAGTGGTCTTCAGGCGTTCCCAATTGTTCGTCCCCGGCAATAATGAGCACATGATTAGAAAAGCCGCGCTTGAGCTAAGGCCGGATTCCGTGATTATAGATCTTGAGGATGCGGTGCCTATTGATGGTAAGGAGAATGCCCGTAAGTTAATAAGTGAATTATTGCCACAGCTTGACTGGGGTAATAAGGAGCTCTGCGTTAGGGTTAATGCTCCCAACACGCCCTGGTTTTATGGGGATATCGATACGGTCATGAAGATAGACAATGTGAGGTGCATTGTAATCCCCAAGGCCGAGTTCGACCTTGGTTTTATCTATAAGGCAACTGGTAAGGAGATAGAACCTTTAATAGAGACTGCAAGAGGACTTTTAAATATCGAGGAAGTTATCAGGAGTGAGGGAGTTACCGCAGTATCGTATGGAATAGTCGATTTCGCACTATCAGTCGGTGGGGTATTGCAGGCCTACGAGTCTAACCAAGTCCTGAGGACTATGGTTGTATCCGCAGCTAGGGCTTACGGTGTTGACCCAATTGATCGTGTATACTTTGATATTAAGAACATTGAAGGCTTCAGGAGAGAGTGTGTTGAAGCCAAGTCCCTTGGTTTCGTTGGTAAGCAGGTTATTCACCCAAGCCAGATACCCATAGCCAATGAAGTATTCTCGCCGAGTAAGGAGGAAATTGAGTGGGCAAGGAGGGTTGTTGAGGCTTATGAGAAGGCTGTTAGGGAGGGTCATGGTGCCATAAGTCTTGATGGGCAATTGGTCGATCATGTGCATTATAGGTTGGCTAAGAGGATTCTTGATTTTGCCAATCAACTAGGTTGATGGGTTGCCCTCCAATTCTCGAAACAGGTTCTCTATGGCTATGACCCTAGGGTCATCCTCAACAAGCCTTACTATCCTAATCCTACCAAACTTCCTCTCCTCAGCGATACCAAGCCTCTTGAGCGCCTCGATGTGGTGCTCAATAACCTTATAATTAATCCCTAAATCCCTAGAGAGTCTTGTGATGTTAATCTCCCTATACCTAATCAATGCCCTAATTATCCTAATCCTAACCCGCGATGAGAAGGCGTTCTCTATGAAATCGGTGCTCACGTACCCAACTCACCCCCTATTATCTTCCTCAATTCCTCCTCAAGAGTTGCCAATGGTTCTGATGGTATTGAAATAAGCGTTGTTCTACCCCTCATACCCTTACTAGACGTCCTAGTCTCCACAAACCCCTTCATGTTCAAGTCCTTCAGGTACTCCCACAATTGTGTGTGCTTCCTTGGTTCCTCATTATATTGCTCACACAATATTTGATACTCATTCTCAGCGGTACCGAATGGTATGTATGGTGAATTGGGGTTCTTCATTAAACTCCTGACTATAGCTAACAGGAATATCTTTTCATGTAACGGCAACATTCTCAATTCCTCACTCCTTATTCCCCTGAGCGTATTCTTAATGGCCTCCCTGACATGCTCCGGCAAGATCCTGTCTGAACCTCTCATTTCCGCAATCTTCGCAGACCTCCACAGTATATCGATTGCATACCTAGCGTCTCCTCTATGGTCATTAGACTGCCACTCATCCACACCGGCGACATCCGCTATCATCTCCAGGATTTCCTCATCGTAAGCGCCATCCATTAATGCCTCCTGGGCTCTTGATAGTAATATCTCGAAGATCTGATCCTTCGTGTATGGCTCGAACCTTATTATAGCATTACCAAGTGAGCTTTGGGAGCTCCTGTCCAATTGATCCCTGAATGTGAGGTCTTGACTTATCAGTACTATTCCGAACCTGTACTTATCACCCCTACTCACGTACTCCTCACCAAGCCTTATTAATGTGCCTAATGCATGCGGACCACTATTATTGACAAGGTGGAATACATCGTCGAGTGTGATTATTGCGTAAATGTTCTTCTCCTTAACCACATCAAGTAAGATCTTAAGCATCTCTTCCGTTGAGAAGCCCCTCTTTGGGACTGGTATGTTCAATTGCAAACCAACATCCTTTAGCACCGAAATAAGTGTTCTATTGAGGAAGCAGGACACGTGCACATACCTAACAACCTTACTGGACTGCATCACGTAATTCCCAAACTTCCTGCTCGTGACAGTCTTGCCACTACCAGGCCTACCAATAAGGATCACCTTTGGATACATCGAACCTGGATTCTCAAGAAACCCGCTGAAGTATGTCTCGAGTTCTTTCAATTGCTCCTCCCTATAGGGTAGCTTACTCGGTATATACTCCGGTGTTAGTGCTGCTTCGTTTTTAAATATCCTAGGCATTTATATTACTTCTGTAGAGAGGTAAAAAATAGTTTTTGGTTACTAGATAATCAATAACCTAGAGTAGACCAAAACTTTCGGTGAACTCTCACATTGAACCTAAACTCTAACGTATACCCTCGAACCTACGTATATGCCAGCCCAATTGTCCAATCCCTCAACAACAACCGCACAATCACTTTCACCCCTAAACACCGCATGAACCCCCTTATCCCTCAGAAAATTAATTATTGCCCTCTCACAGGAATCATCACTAATTGGTGAATTACGTAGCCTGCACCTAACAATGAAGGACCTACAACCACTCCCTAAGTTCCTGCTCACAATGTTGATTATATCATTAAGATTGTTGTAATTACCTTCATCTATTATCGGCACAATAGTTGTCAACGCATTATCGGGTATTGGGGAGTTTATTAAAATGCTGGCAATATCCCTAGAATCTCTTGTGGTCTCAATTAGGAGAACCCCGCGAAATACGGTACCTCTAATATTGATGTTACGATCTATTAAAAACAAATAATCCCTAATGTCCTGCTTTAATGAGTGTTCGAACGATAACTCAACAGTAACTATCACCTTACTAACCATTAGAATTGCCACCCACGTGAATAACTAGCGCCTATTGGACAATGCGCATGCTAACCCAATCACAATATCCTCAACAACCTTAAACGCTGTGAAGGCTGATTTATACGGATTAAAGTAATTATGCACCTCACCACTGGGTCCATACTTCATGGACATGTAGTAATAATGATCGCTCGTTAATAAATACCTCCAGGTCTTATATAACCCATTCCTTCTCATTAGATTGCCAATCGATACAACATGCGCCAACGCGATTTTCTGGAGGTCATTACCCTGCCACGCGCTATCATCCTTCTCAACATCAGCCCAGGAAATAGCATATGGCACATCAAGGTAATCAACGGGATCCTCATTAACCAAGTTCGATGGGTGTATAAACCTCACATCGGCCCTAGCCGCCTCCTTCGGTAACCACTCGAGAAAGTCGAAGATACCACTCTCACGCCAATGATGCTCACCGAAGGTTTCGAAGTCCAATCCTATCAATACGAAATCCCCGGGCGTTGCCCTTATCCAAGCCATGTACTTATCCGCGGTCAATGGCCATTGATCCCACGATCTATTACTAAACCTAAAGCCAACATCGTCAGACAACCTATAATGCCTAAGCAATAACTTAATCTTTGATGTTGGTGATCCATAAACATACGTGGGGCTCCTCCAACCCAACAACCAATCAACCCCCTCAGTCAGCACTATTGACGCACCAGCCCTCTCCATAACCACACCCCAATCATTCCGGTACAGGAATTCCGTATTCTCAAACGCAACAGGTCTTTGTCTAAATAGTGATTCGTAAATTTCCACGTGAGCCTTCAGCTCATCTAAAAATAACTCCTCACTTACGAATGACGCGAGTGAGTGATGATAGGGCTCGGCAACAAGCTCGATAACGCCGTTTTTCACCAACTCCTTTATTAATTCAATTACCTCAGGTCTCCACATTAGTAACTGGTCGATTAACGAACCAGAAATAGATAAAGAAACCCTAAAGCCTTCGTTAGAAATGTCCCTCATTAACTCAAGAGTTGGTATATAGGATCTCTCGACAACCCTGTTCAGGACCTCCTTATTGGCATCGTCATTAAATATCAATGGGCTAATGATCGAGTCATTAACCTCACTTGGCCTTAAGTCGCATAATTTATTAAGTACATTGGACCTTAATCTCCTCGGTTGGTGCATCTCGAGGAAAAATACGACACCCTTAACCATCATAATCACTCATCAAGCCACTGATACATACTATGTAACTGCCTTATATCATGCTCAACCCTCGATTTAACATTAACCAAAAACTTTATCAGCTCATCAATCATACCGTCAGTCAATTTCCTCCTCTCCTTAATCATGTTTAGGAATTTCGTGATTAAATCAAGATTTATCAACGCATCTATCACGGTCTTGCCATAGATAGACTCATCAACCCCATCGCACGTCAATAATAATTCCTCGGATGATTTCAGTCTATCACCATTCATTAACCTTATAGTTATCCTTATTGAATTATTGTTAGCGCTCAAATACAATTTAACCCTGTTTATACTCAACTTAACGCCAATACCCATGGTCAACACCTGGTACCAAGTCATCTCCCTATCAAACCCCAAATCATCACTTACACTAATGCTTGGGCACTTACTACCGTACTTAAACACGTACTCGGAAACCAGTGGATTATCCCTCTCCCTAATCCTAACTATCGCATTATTACTAATCAACTCACTGAACACTTTATTAGATAGCTCAATTACGGTACTCACACCCATGCAAACCACATAGAACTAATAAAGCTTTTACTTAACGATAGGCCCAACATCGGGTCTACCCTGCCTCAACCCTGTCCCAGCCCACCTCGTCAACTCACCCCTGAGCATCAGCACCAAGTTTCTTGCATGCTTTCTGGACCTATCCACGGCTATGTCGAACAACTCCTTTTCATTACCAGCCTCATCCTCGTGAACAGTCACGTCTATTATCGGCTTATCATACTCTATCTGAAGCATTATTAACCCCATGGAGGCCACGGCATAGGTTATCTTATCGGTTAAGCTCGGCCCTATCCAACCAAAGACTATCACTGCGTCAACGCCCTTATTGATTAATTGTTTTGCAGCCCACGGTGTATTCTTAAAGCCAGGAACTGTTATTCTTTCTATGATCACGGATGGCTCATTGTTCTTCAATTCCTCAATCGCATACCTAGCCATATCCACCCGAGCAAACGTTGTGTCAACAATCCCAACCTTCAGGGTCATAAAGCCCGAGATCACCATTATAATTTATATGTATTTAAAGATCATTGCCTTATCTCTAGGAATTTACTAATGTTCAACTTATCCACAGACTCATCTATAGTGCCTATGGTGCAGGTGCTCGAACCATGCCTATAGAGGACCTTCTCACCGCCTCTCGTAATCCTGACAACGAGCGTACCCTCCCTACCACACACCGGGCACCTACCAACCGCGATTGTAACCCATGTCCTCTTTACCGACCTTGCCCAATCAGCAACCCTCCTTAAATAATCCCTAAGGCTCTCCCTAGTTACCTGTGTTGGCGGTATCAACTCGCCCTTATCGCTTACTTGCTGTGTGGTGGCTTGGTTAGTTCCCTGCACGAGCAGCGAGTTTTGGATCTCCCCCACTATCTTAGCGGTATCGCTGGGTAGTACAACTTCATCCCCTAAGTAGTTAAATGGACAGGCGTTCCTTATGGGGCAGATGGTACAGCTTATGGTCTTTATATTGACCTCCCTGTTCTTAACCGATTTTATAGCGGCTTCTAGCAGGGTTTTACCCCACTCTGGCTTTATTGCTATTGACGTTCCCTCCTCAATGTCCTCGCCTACGTTCTTAGATAGGTAATGAAGCTGCACCTCAGAGTTCAATAGGGCTGCGACGAGCAATGCCTCGACTATGTGCGTCTTAACGTTTTCCTTAAGCATCATTAACTTAGGCAATACGATGGTCTCGCCGCACTTTAATAGTCTTGGTAATTCCATGGTTAAATCCTCAACCTTTATTATGTGCTTCTCAGGTGTGCATATCGTAAGGACTCTTGGTAGATATTCTGTGTATGCCTCATCCATTATACTAACGTCCCTCCTAAGGGACAATAGTGAGCACTTGGCTATGGAGGTTACGAAGTGGAAATCCTTGTTTTGCAACTTACCCAGCAGGTAATTGGCCAAGTCCGTTAGCTCTTCGAGGCTCATTACCCAATCACCTTAACCCCGGCCTTTGAAACCTCGCTCTTTACGTAGTCCAGGTAATTATCGAGTAGCTCCTTAGCTGGTAGTATCGATTCGTGAGGGTTCCTAGTCCTCATTATGCATATATCCCTAAACCTGCAAACCTTGCATGATGTTGTCTTAGCTATTAAGGCACCAATATCCCCACCTTCAACAGCCTTAACCCACAATTTGAAGGCGTAAATGACCGGGTAACCAACCTCGGGTATAACCTCGATAGGCACTATGTTACGTAGTATACCATCGGTGAGCACCATGTATAATATGTAGGTGTTCTTATTGCCGGCTGCCGCGTAGAAACCGGCTTGGATTAGGTCATGGAGAAGTCTGTTTTTCGTAACCCTACCCATTATTGTCTTAAACTCCAGGTAATAATCACCGCAATCTAGGTCGGGCTTACCTCTCATGGTCCAGTCATGGTGCGTGTACATGACCTCCACGCCCTCAATGCACTTACTACCAAGCCTATTCTTAACCTCAGTAATTGCTAGGTTGTGTATCATCTTACCGAGTAGGTGCATTGTTATATCACCCCAATCAATGCTTGGGCTCTTCCCAGTCAGGTAGTAACTGGGTATTAGGGAGCATTGCGTGAATAAACCGACGGGTACGTTGCCGGGGCTTATCTTAACCATAGAGTCCCTTATCTCATTGAAGATCACTTTACTCAGTCCAACATCCCTATTAATCGCCTCACTAACCTCTTTCATGATGCTTGTTATTGAATATCCATCCCTTACCAATTTCGTTACTTCCTCAATTACATTTCTCAATGCCTCGGGTACCTGGCTCATGGCGCTATTGTGGAGGGACCCCTTTAAATTACTAAGTCCAGGTCTGGACTTGGTATTATTTCAATTAAATAAACAGATTAGCTCTCCTCACGAAGTCCTCATACTGATTAAGCAGTTCCCTACTTAGTGATGGGTGAACCCTACCTAGGGCATACTCAAAATCCTCCCTCTTGATCATGACCCTTTCATCACCACCCAACACCCTGTCCAAGGCCCTCATCTTTGCCTCCCTAACAAGTGCCGCAAGATCTGCGCCACTGTAACCCTCGGTGGCATCGGCTACCCAGTCAATGACTCCATCCTCAACCTCTGCACCCTTAAGGTGCACCCTCAGAATCTCACGCCTAGCGTCCTTATTGGGTGGTGGTATGTATATCACCTTATCGAATCTGCCGGGCCTAAGCAACGCCGGGTCTATAGACCAAGGCCTGTTTGTGGCCGCTATCACAATAACGTTATTTAAGCCCCTAATGCCATCCATCTCCGTCAATAGTTGCGAAATCACACTGGACCAGACTGCACCTAAAGGCGAATCCCTAGGCGGTGCCACCGAATCGATTTCATCAATGAAGATTATGGCTGGTGAGTTATCACGAGCCATGTTGAATACATCCTTAACAACAGCCGCCGCCCTCTCCGGACCCACCCTAGCCAATTCTGCGCCGTTAAGTTCTACGAAGTTTGCCCTAAGCATATTTGCTGTTGCCTTGGCAACAAGCGTCTTACCAACACCAGGCGGTCCGAAGAGTAGTATGCCGTGGATTGGTTCAATACCGAGTTTCTCCAGGATTTCCCTTTTCTGCATTGTGGCCACCACGTACTTATTTATCAAGGCCTTTACCTCCTCGAGATCACCAACATCATCCCAGGAAACCTCAGGAATACCCACCTGAGGTTTTCCGTATGTCCTCAATCTACTATACTGTAATCTGAAGGCTTCGTACTTCTCGAGTAGGTCGTAGGTGAGGCTCGGTTTATACTTACTAATTATATTTTCTAGGTCACCTTGGGTTATTGGCCTGTTCTCTTTAAGTGACATCAGCACGGCTGTCCTAACCACATTCATCATGTCAGCGCCTGTGAATCGATCAGCCAGCTTGGCAAGCTTGGCGTAATCAATTGGCCCCTGCACGGGCTTACCCCTGAGCATCTGTTCAAGCATTTTAGCCCTAACCTCCTCACTAGGTGGTGGTATGTATATCACCTTGTCAAACCTGCCAGGCCTAAGTAGGGCTGGGTCTAGTAGGTCTGGTTGGTTCGTCGTGCCTATTATTAGCACGCTCTCGTTTCTCTTCATTATACCATCCATCTCACTAAGCATTATATTTAGTAATCTGGGTGTTACATCATCACTAACATACCTGGTCCTAGCTTTGCCGATGGCGTCGAGCTCATCAATTATTATTACCGATGGGGCATAGTTCCTGGCAGCCTTAAATAATTCAGCGAGCCTATTCTCGCTCTCACCGTAGTACTTACTTAATAGTTCACCTAGGTTCATGATTATTGCGGTCCACCCTAGCCTACCAGCTATTGCCCTTGCTAGCATGGTTTTGCCAACGCCAGGTGGTCCAAAGAGTAGGACGCCATGTATCGGCATTAAGCCGTACTTCTGCGATAACCCAGCATTCCTGAGCGGTGTTATCACCGACGACTCTATCTCATCCTTAACGTCATCTAAACCAACGACCTCATCCCACTCATTAGCCATAGCCTTTAACTCATCCTTGTTCAATATCAATTGGTACCCACGTTCAAGGGCTATGGCTGACTGCTTCTCCTCCTCCTCGAACCTAACCTCAATCAGTCTGAAGTGCATGATGGGTAATAACGCCAAGCTAATGATTAAGGCATATGGTAAACCTCTAACTAGTGTGTCAACATCAATACCCTGGTAAAGACCGAAGTATGGATTCATGTAAAATAATAAGTAGGTAAGGACTGCGTAGGCAGCCATAGTACCCACAGCAGGCGCTAACAACCTGACTACCTGATTCCCATGAAGCCTCAACCTACTGGACACGACATAGGCTGTGTACGCCGCCAACGCCATTAGGGGTGGAAGCACATACGTGGTAGTCCAAGTAAACACCCTATATAATGCCTGACCTAACCCATAAAGTCCAACATCCATGCCACTAAATGCGCTGACTAGTTCCGTGTACGTGAGTGATTGTAATGGGGCCAATTCGGCATTGACTGGGCCAAACCAGGGAACTTGGGTGTTCGCATTTAGTAATAGTAGTGTTGGTATGTAAAGCACCAGGAATGTTATCAGGGACTTCAGTGGCGTAACCCTCCTCGTAACCCCTATCGTTAAGCTCGGTGATGTTAGTATCAATGGTATCGACAAGACATGGAATTGGTTGGGTATGATTGAGAATTCCCAAGCCAGTAAGCCAACACCAACACCGAGCCAGTCAAAGGCACTAATTAATATTATGAGCACTAGGATAAGTAGCAATGTGCCTAGGGCGGCGTAATGATAAACATAGAGTAGCGCCGGTATTAGAAGTATTATCATTATTGCAAAGCCGAGCTTCGTATGACCTGAATAGGCTAGGGCTGATGTAATAATTATTATTAATAGGGCTATGGGTAATGGGTAGAATGGGAAGTCCCATATGAAGGCTACCGCTGCTATTGCTAGGTACAGCACACCTGTGAATAACCTGGACAATACACGCAATGCTTTGGCGCCAACCACGTTGAAGAGGTAGTTTAGGAGGGCTTAAAAAATGATTAGTTACAATATCATTGGGTTTTTTGAGACTTCTCCTCCGCCTTACTCTCAGCTTCCTTAGGAACGTTTAACGTGACCCTAACAATACCATCACTATACTTAGTAACCTTAACCTCAATACGCCTTGGTGGTTTCTCAATACTCCTGGACCAAACATACTCATTGACTTCATTATCAATCCTAACCTTATCAGGGTCAACCTTCATATGCCTAGCCACAAAACTCCTAATTAACCTGATGGCGTATGGTGACCTCTTGATCCTCGATACCTCCCTAGTCCTCCTGAGGTTAATCACGTAAACCCGCTCAACCTCAACCTTAGCGCTCTCCATCGATGCACGGATAATTCATGTATTAATAAGCATTATTTTTGCCGAAACCCTCAAGCTCGAGAATCCCAGCCCTTACGTAATCCTCATTGCCAAGGCCCAGGGCAGAGAGTAATTCGTAAAGTGCCTTTACGGCTGATGACACAACCATCGGCGTTTTTGCATCCCCCGCTGATTTCACGGCATAGTGAACATCCTTAGCTGCCAAACTTAGTGTGAAGGATGGTGGTGCCTTTGGGCTTATGATCCTGTCAAGGTACTTATCTGCAATATCCTTAAACGCAGTCCTCCTTAATAAATCCTTTAATGTCTCATTATCAACACCGTAGGTCCTACCAAGATTCACATACTCCCCCAAGAGTGCCATTGAACCTATCAGAAGTGCGTTGTAAGCTAGTTTTAACGCCATTGCCGACTCGGCGGTGGGTAATCGAATAATCGTTCCTAGTTTATCAAACACGTCCTTAACCTTATTGTACACAACCTCGGCGCCGCCAACAAGGTATATTGCGCTACCTTTCTCCACATCACCAGGTCCGCCAATAACTGGTGTTGCCAATAACCCAACATTTGACCCAATAAGCCTGGTACTTAATGCTCTAATTGCGGCAACGCTGTATGTACCAGCCAGGGCTATTACATCACCGCTGATTCCCTTAATGACCATGTTTAGGGCATCATCGTCGGAGACAAATATGAAGACAAGGCCTCGAGCTTGTGAGACGTCATTTAAGGCCTTTGCAGGTAATCCCTTAAGCTTATCCCTAGTCCTATTCCAGGCATAAACTGTAAAGCCCTGATTAGCTAGTCTCCTTACTAGTGCGCTGCCCATTCTACCAGTGCCTATTACTGTAATATCCATCAATGAGCAATCAGGTGTGGGTATTAAAGGGTTATTGCGATTGTGAGGTGTTGGTTTGTTGAGTATTGAGGTTGATTTTCATGAGGGAGAAAATATCATCTTCCTTAATGACACTTATGCCGGTCCTTGACGGAAAGACCTCAACCTGGATTACCTTATCCGGATTCTCTAGCTTAACCTTATTACCTATCTTACTGGCTATCGAGTCTATGATATCCATCCTATCCAAATCAACACCCCTCTTCCTAACCTCAACCTTGTAAGTCTCGCCAGAACCCAAGTACCTACTCGCCAATTCAACAGCCGCGCTGGCTATAGCCTCGATGTTCGTGTTTACCGTCATCATTATAGGTACAACCTTAAGTACAAAACGGGGAATATAACGACCACTACTCACAAGCTCCTTAAGCCTTCTCGTGAACTCCACTGGATCTCCATCGACATAACCTGTTATTAATCCATCAAAACCCGTGAATGAGGTCTGCGCAATCCTCATGCCAATCAACTCACCTATGTACTTAAGCTCGTCAGCACACCTACCCTCTAACCTCCTCCCCGTCGATACAACGAGGTTAAAGTCCATGTGGACCGAACATAACATTAAACAGCTTATTAATAAACCACACCTATAACGATCAACAATTGGTCGCAACAGTCTCCTCATTAGGATAACTTTACAGTGAGGTGATGGTTTATTGGTTAGGTAATGCTTTTAAAATCGGATTTAAATCATTGTTGACCAATTATGAATAACCTAGTTATGGAAGAGGAGGAATGGGGTGAAGAGGAAGAGGAGGAGTGGGAAGAGTTCGAGGAAGAATGGGAAGAAGAGTTATGATCCGATCTATCCTTTAAATGATTAAAAATAGAATCAACAAATCTTTACAACTCGATGGTACTAAGTTGCTTGAGTACGTAATTCCTAATATCAACATCGCTCGGCGGCTGTTCGATGACCTTGCCATCATCAATGAACTTCCTGAGCAGAGGCTCGGGCTTAGATCCATCTGGGCACGGTTTTGGTTCTGAACCCCAGGGAATAACCTGGTCATTAAGCGCCCCACACCTATAGACCTGCTTAAAACCTGGTAATTTACCACGCTTCGTTATCGGCACCCAACGTTTACCCTTATCATCATATGCCTCAACGATGTCCATGCTTATATCAACACTGGGTGGGAAGGCTATTGACGTGCCTACACCGAACATATCCACAATATCCCTAAGCCTAACAACCTCCTCCTCATCAACACCGCCACTTACCACAATTTTCACATTCCTGTAGCCGGCAAGATCGAGCGTCCACCTCACCTCACGCACGATGGCTTCCATGTTACCACGCCTACTACTCGGTGTGTCCAACCTGACGCCGTAAAGCCTATCGCCAAGCAACTTGGCTGCTAACATTGATTCCTCACGCTCATCAAGGAATGTGTCGGCTAGGACTATCCTAGGCACATCACTGGGCATGACCTTATCAAACCAGACCCAAGCCATTGTGTGATCGCCAACGGCATGCCTAAAGACGATCATTAATGCATGAGGCATTGTACCACTCGGCTTAATGCCGAGCAATCTAGCGCCGATAACTCCCGCTACGCCATCACAGCCACCAATGTATGATGCCCTATCCACCATGGGCTGTATAGCTGGGTGAACAACCCTAGCACCAAAGAATAGGCAGGTCCTATCGCCAGCCAACTTCTTGATCCTGGCTGCCTTCGTGGCTACGGAACTATAGTGCCTTAGTATTCCCAGGAATGTGGTTTCATAAACCGCAAAATCAGCATAATTACCCTCAATAACCATCAACGGTTCATTCGCTTGGAACAACGTACCCTCGGGCATTGCGTAAATCGTTATTGGGAGCTCCTTAGTCGCCACAAGATTAATAACCTCCTTAAGGCCGGCGAAGACAGCCCATTTGTAGCCTCTTGGTAAATTCACAACATGAAATTCCGCCCTGACCCTAACCTTATCGAGACCAGCAGCCTTAAGTACATCGACAGTTCTATTGAAGTATATGTCCGTAGCCTCACCATTTAATATCTCCTCATCCTTGGCAATGTAGAATAATCTATCCATGTTGGGTAAAGGTTGTGGAATACTAAATTTAAGTTCTACATGGCAAATTTTGCTATGCGAATTCATCCACGTACTCACTAATTAACGTCCTAATGAAATCATCGATTGACGTAAAGGCGCAATCACAAACCCTATTCACACCTGCAC
This sequence comes from Vulcanisaeta sp. EB80, assembly GCF_002078205.2. Taxonomy (NCBI): domain Archaea; kingdom Thermoproteati; phylum Thermoproteota; class Thermoprotei; order Thermoproteales; family Thermoproteaceae; genus Vulcanisaeta; species Vulcanisaeta sp. EB80. The sequence continues at coordinate 20,227 of NZ_LCWN02000001.1, read as the reverse complement.
CAATCACAACATCAAGGGCTTTATCCCCTAGTAAATTCATGATCTTGCTGGTAACATCCGATACACAATCATTGATTCCCATGATTATTACGGAGATCTTATCATGACCAACGGGGTGCAGTAGATTTAGCCCCTCCCTAAGCTGTGTGGTTCCTGCCATGTACGTTAAGGCGCCTAACCCAGGATCTTTGAACTTTGATATGCCCATGATATGATCCCTAAGGCTTAGGTATGCTGGGTATATCATATGCCACGCATTGAGGATTTTATTTGCGGGAACTACCGTGACCAGCGAATCCCTACAACCATTAGCCATACCCTTAATCCTGCTGAGCAAATCCTCATCTAATGCCCGCCTCAATACTATGGTGGCTAGCCAAACTCTTAACTCCCCAATATCGCTCATTAGCTTGATTATTATTGACATCACATCAACCACCATGAATATACGCAATGATTAGAACCTCATCATTATCGTTAATAGGCGTGTCTAATCCCTTGAGTAGCCTTATGTCGACATTATTAACCGCTATGTATATGTCAGGCATCAAATCATTCCTTGATGCATCAAAAACCCTCCTGAATAACTTATCATTTACCGATTTAAGTCCATTGATCACGTCCCTAACGTTATTGGCATTATTCAATTCCAGGTAATCCTTACCCAATGCCAGCGCCTTCAAAACACCGACTAACCTAACCCTGACAACCACATTGGGTCTTCGGAACAGGGTTTTTAAGGTCTCCTTAACAATTGAATTAAATGCATTGCTCAGTAATATCGCTGAAGGAGATTGGTATCGTAGAGATTTGTAGCTATGGTGATAGGATTCGGGAGGTGAAGATTAGGGTTGGTATTAATGGTGCACATGAAGGGGCTAATGATGACTTAACGAAGTTAATAATTAACTACATAAGAGGTTTGGTGAATGCACGCGAAATCCTGAAATACATAAGCCTAAGCCCAGGACTGCTTGGGCTTGCGCAATTGGCAATGCTATCGATACCCAGGGGTAGGGTCGCCACGTACTCCCAAATAGCCAGGTTATTGAACACAAGTCCAAGGGCCGTGGGTAGGCTAGCAAGCGCTAATAAACTACCGATAATTGTCCCATGCCACAGGGTAATAAAGAGTGATGGTTCACTCGGTGGATACTCGATAGGCGACGTTAGAATTAAGCACGCCTTATTAACAATGGAGGGGGTCCCCATAGTGAAGGGTAGGGTTTCTAAGCAATACTTCGTTAGTGATTCCGTGCTAATCACGAACTTTAAGGAATTGCTAAAATTGGCTTCCCAGGGTATGGTTATTTGACGATGGATATCACGACTTCATCACCCTCCTCTATCCCGTATCTCGATGCGAAGCTTCCTCGATTAACCGAAAGCTCAAGGAATCCCTCACTATTAATAAGGGCTAAGGTCTCACCCTCCTTTGCAAAGCCGTAACTCCTAAGGAACCTAGCCTCAATCTCTAGGTTCTTCCTTGGTACGGTTATTCTCAACGTATCGCCATACCCAAGACCCATGATAGTAACATCGCTAGACCTAACCCCAGTGTACGCGTTGCCGAAGTGATCAATATATATTATGGATGACCTTGCGAAACCCTTAGATACGGTATTCGGTGGTATGGGGAGTTTAATGGGGTCCGTGACCCTTGGACCTAGTAGTGATATATCGAGCCCAAGGCTTATGTAAGCAGCCACCGGCGCAAATACGTCACGTCCATGGAAGGTGCTTGAAACAACGGGCCTCATGTAGCTCCTATTCTCAATAGACCTTATATCCTCAATACCACCATCCTCCGCAGCCATCATTAGGACGCCGTTGTCAGGACCTACGAAGTAGTAATTCCTCGTTTTGATAACTAAAGCCCTCCTGGACGTTCCAACTCCTGGATCAACGACCACAACATGAATCGTGCCCCTCGGGAAATACTTATACGATGCCCATAACGTGAAGGCTGCCTTGAATATGTTGAATTGCGGTATTGCATGGGTTATATCAACAATGGTGGCGTTGGGATTTATGTTGAGTATGACGCCCTTCATTGATGGTACGAAGTACGATTCATAACCGAAATCCGTGAGTAGGGTTATTACACGACTCATCAATGCGTCATTACCTACAGCAATTTTAAGCTTTAGAGGAATGGGTCGAGCGTTAGTTGACCAGGGGTGGGTAAGACCCTGCTCATTATATTGAACTTCCTTAAGTATTTAGCGAACCTGGCGGCATTACCATACACGGTATACACAATCCTAGCGCCACTATTGAGCGCGAAATCCACAAGGCCGGGAAAATCAGAGTGGCTACTAAGTGGTAATGCATCAACACCAATAGCCCTAAGCCTAGCCACCCTAGACCTCTTGGCGTACATGCCACTTAATGCTACGGCCTTAACCATACCATACCTAGACCTCAACACCCTAATCGTGTTCACGAAATCCCTAGGCATGCCCATAATGATTACGGAACCGGGCTGTGGGATCTCGCTTAGAACCTTGCCGTATTTAAGCCCTAACACATTATTCATAACCTTAATGCTAGGCTCAATGTACATTGGGTAATCCTTAAGCAGCACAGCAAGTTCCTGCCCGCGACCGAGGGGTTGACCCATGAGTAGCACAATGCCATTCCTAATACCATCCTCAACAACACCCCTCAACTCATCATAGATAGCGATCCTACTTGGGAATACGTAATCGGGACTCCCATACGTGGCCTCCATTATCAACACATCAACATCAAGCCCCTCAGCCCCTCCCAGCAGTATTGAGGACTCCACATTAAAATCGCCAGTAACCCCAACCCTGAAGGCACCAAAATCAAGCACGTAAGATAAGCTCCCAACCACATGACCAGCATTGTAGATCTCAACAATAACATCATCAATAACAATCTCGTGACGAGGACTAGCTTTAATATACCTAAGGCCTTCGCCATCACGAACTCTAATTACTCTAGCCGTTTCTTCGCTCATAATTAGTGGCATGGCATTACGGATCGCGCTAGGGTTAACATGATCCCTATGTCCGTGGGTTATTAATATCGCGTTAAATGACTTACTCGGCTTCCTTAAGGGGTCTATTATGAATCTTTTATTTCCATACTCAATGATGATCCCATTATCATAATAAGCCCTAAATCTATGCACACCTAATCAGTAGTCCTGGATCTATACTGCTATAAAAGGTGTTTGTTCCTAAATGGTTCTCTTTCTACAACTGAGTTATGTTTAATATAAGCGTTAATCCGCAATAAATGCGTTTCATCAATCTACGGGAAAGAGACGACGATAACTAGGCTAAATAAGCATTCCAGCCACATTAAATATAATAAACTAGATTATTAATTTACCCAGCAAATTACGGTTGATACTTCACAAATATAAAGGCGATATCTTTATAACCCAAGGGAAAAGACTTTACATTGTATGGTTGAGGGCATAAAGAAGAAGATCCTGGACTATCTCGTGAGCAATAAGGGTAAGGAATTCACGGCTGAAGAGATTGCAAAGGCTATCGGTGAGGAGAGACTAAATGTGGTTAAGGCACAGTTAACCAGGTTAATAAAGGATGGTAAGGTCATTAAGACGGATAATAAGTACAAGGCCTCATAAAAATTCAACAAATATTCAAAAACATAAAATACCCTTTCCTTATGATGAACCCGACCACTACGGAATAATGAAGAATAAAACCGGGCCGGAACTGAGCCATAGAGGTTTTATCACGGCAGCATTCACGGGCCTTTAAACAAACTCCCGAATTTCCTTAATTTTTCCCTAACTTCATCGTTCATTATTATGTCTAGCGGGAAGAAGGCGGTCACTATCCAGTTTGGTACATCGACAACCTCGCTTATCCTAAGATCCATGGCCACGCTTGCCAACATATAAGCCTCAACGGGTTCCATAAACTTTGACAATGCATTTATTATACCTATCGTGGCCACTTTAACCGCATCCCAGAGATTTGGGGCCATGCCAGGGTAAGCTATATACTCATTAAATGTTACTTCCCTCATTCTGCTAAATCTAAAGATTGGCTGTCTAAGTCCAATGTTCTTAATCAACTTAACCCTAAATCTAATCCTCATTGGTGCCTCAATGGCTGTTCCACAGACCTCACCATCACCCTGGGCAAAGTGCGTGTCACCAATCGATAGGAAACCCCCCTCTACGAAGACGGGTAGGTAAAGTATGGAGCCCACCGTTAATTGCTTAACATCCATGTTACCACCATTCTCTCTGGGAGGTACGGTACTCCACCTGCCACTGTAAGGTGGCGCGGTACCGATGACGCCGGGGAATGGCGCACCCGGTATTTCCACATCTACATCTCCAAACCTTGCGCGGGCCTTACCATCCTTTATACTCCAGATCTTAATAGCGGGCCCTGCAAGGTCTATGGGTGTTGTATATAGGTCCTGGGCGAACAAGCCGAAGCCGGGTATGACCCCCGTCCAGCCCCACCCCATGTCCTTAAACTCTAAAAACTCTATTTCAACGGCATCTCCGGGTTCGGCATCTTCGATCTCGATAGGCCCGGTTAATGGGTGTATCCTGGAAAAATCAAGTTTTAGCAGGTCTTGAGGTGATGATGATTGCGTTATTTGACCATCAGACGCCTCCTTGGTCTCAACCTCAACCTCATCCCCATCCCTTATCGTTAGGATCGGCTTAAGTGATGAGTCCCATTTATTGTGGGTTATGGCGTGGATTGTGTATCGTGTCATTACTAATAGGCTTATTGTTTCTTTTTAAATTTTTAACTTACTACATACCAGGTACTAACAATTTTGATCTGAACCCCCTCGTTATTACCGCCATATAGATGAGCCATAGCGAAAGCCACGCAGCGCCCAGGATCTTGGCATCCATCGAGAGTCCCCACCATATTGGTACGAGAACGATAAGTCCCGCTATTGGTATTAATACATATAATATGTGTCTTTTCCTATACGTGAAGTAATATATAACCGCTATGTGGAGTAGTATGAAGGCTGTTAATGCGCCAAAGTTTACAAGACTAACGAGTAGGTCGAGTGGTACTAAGATGGCTATTAACGTACTAATGGCACCGCCTATTATTGTCGCTACCCAGGGTGTGCCGAATTTGCTGTGGACCTTAGCAACGGCCCTGGGTAAAAATCCATCTCTACCCATGGCATATATAATCCTGGCTATGGCGGTGGTGGCGTTAAGTCCATCACCAATACCCCAGGCTATGGCTGTTGATATCGTGGCCACGCTAAGCATTAATAAACCACCCACCGTCTGTGCCACATCGTAAAATGCCGTATCGGGATTAGAGAATTGATATGTTGGATAAACCAAATAGGCTAAGTATGTCTGTGATATGAACATTATACCAATCGCAAGCACTGAAAGCACGACTGCGCGGCCAACGAATTCGGCCTTACCTCTATGTTCCTCTGCCAATGTTGTTGCTGCATCAAATCCTAAATAGCTAAGTACGGCTATTGATGCTGCGTTGAGTATACTGGATATTTTGAAGGAGCTTGCATTATAAAGTGGATCTATAGATAATGGAATGTGTCTGGTGATTATGTATGCAATGGATAACACGAAAAATATAACTAACGCCGCAAGCTCTATTGCAAGTAAGGTATTGTTGGCCCTGGCGGTCAACTTTATTCCTAAAACACTTATGGTCGTCATAGGTACTAGGAAAATCAACACCCAGGCCTGGTAGGGTATTTGCGGTATTATCGTATTCATAGCCAAGGCCGCAACCACATATACAAGGCCTGGCACGAGGAAGTAATCAAGCATTATGGACATACCGGCTATGAAACCGTAAAATGGATCTACGGCTCTCTGTGCATAATTATATACAGAACCAGCTAGGGGAAACTCCCTAACCATGAGGAAATATGCGTATGCAGTTGGCATCATCCCAAGCATACCCAATAGATAAGCTAATGCAGGCATCCCATTGCTTAACGAGGCTACAATACCATAGATACCCCATGGAGCTATGGGGACCATAAACACGAGACTATATGTAAAAACATCGATCCACGAAATCTCCCTTTTAAGTTCCTGTTTATACCCAAAGCTACTTATGTCCTCGGGCATATTTCCGATGGGGTCATCATTATTTATAAATTTTACCTATTTTACCTAAAGAAGTATATAGTTAAGTTTATGAAATTGTGTTTAATTGTTTATTTAAACAAATATCGCGTAGCTAGTCGGTAATACTATGTTTATGCTTTGAAGGAAATGTTTAAATAACTTAAATTATATCATGGGATTAGTATGACGTTTTTAGATCTGTTAAGACCCCCCACGGTGGTTACGATAAATACTAGGTCGGAGGTTATTGCTGGGTTAACCACGTTCCTAACCATGGCCTATATATTGTTTGTTAATCCAGCGATAGTTGGTAGTGGTTTCGAACTGGCTCTGACGCATGCGTTGGGGACAAGCTCATTGTCTCCTCAGTACCAGGCGCTTGTCTACACGGTTAAGCTCGGCATAGCTGCAGGTACAGCTATTGCCGCTGCCTTTGGGACGTTGTTAATGGCCTTCTTTGCGAGACTCCCCTTTGCCATGGCTCCTGGTATGGGAGAGAACTCCTTCATAGCCTTCTCCGTAATACCTGCCTTCACGACCACGTTACTGAATATAGGAGTTCTAGGGCCACGCGCTGCCGAGATCGCACTAATGGTGGCGTTAACTGCGGTCTTTATTGACGGTCTCATATTCCTATTTACGGCGTGGTCAGGCATTAGGGAGAGGATAATTAAGTCCATATCCCCAAACCTCGCTGTGGGCATTAGTGTCGGTATCGGCCTATTCATAACATTCATAGGGCTTAGCCTTGGGGGCTTTGTCAAACCTGGTGTTGGTACGCCCGTAACCTTTAATGTAGAGGCCTTTAGAACCCCCTCGTCAATACTTGCCTTCATTGGGTTGATGCTGGCAATAGCGCTTTATATATACAGGGTGCCTGGTGCATTCTTAATAACTATCATAGCGCTGACGCTGGTGGGCATACCACTCGGTTTAGTTACACCACCGCCGTCTCTAGTTCAATTACCCACACTCTCAACATCAATAATACCTAACTTCCCCGAAAACATCATGTGGTGGATTAAGCTAGTCAGTTTAGCCTTCCCTGTCGCGCTCTCCCTATGGATGATCGAGTTCTTCGATGGCATAGGTACGATCGTTGGCTTATCAAATAGGGCGGGGCTTGTTGATGTGAGGGGTAGGCCCGTCAATATTGAGAGGGCCCTATATACCGACGCCATGGGAACCATAGTGGGCGCTCTTGCTGGAACCACGACAACGGTTATTTACGTTGAGTCTGCCGCTGGAATAGAAAGTGGGGGCAGGACCGGGTTAACGTCGCTAATTACGGGCCTACTCTTCCTAGCATTCCTGCCCCTAGGACCGCTTGCAGTTATGGTACCAAGCTTCGCAACAGCCCCAGTACTGATACTTGTTGGGTTGATGTTCATATCACTAATCCCAAAACTCAACTTTAGCGATTTAACAGAGGCTATACCGGCATTCGTAGCAATAATAAGCATACCACTAACATACAGCATAGCAACTGGGATAGGTCTTGCGTTCATAACTTATACCTTGACAAAGATAATTGCTGGAAGGTTCCGTGAGATCTCGGTGACTACGATAATAATAACATTAATATTTACTATATATTTCGTAGCCATGCTACCATCACTTCACTAATGATTTAGCTTGAACAGTAAGTAAGCCTTGGATTCCTCCAATTTTTTAATTTAAAAGTAGGGGAAATAGTCCTTACTCAAGACATACTTATGTTAATTGGCCGTATAATGTGTATCGTTACCATATCGAATGGTTTAATTCCAAACTTCTCCCTAACCTCCCTGGGTATTGTAAACTGTCGGCTACTAGTATGCTTTGTTCTTAGGAGCTTTACGTTGGTAAGCTCTATCTTTTGGTTGTTGTGTTCCAGAACTACATATGCGTATTTAGTTCTTTCTAAACCTAATTTCCTAACTAGGTTTGCTGGCACCAAGACTTGGTTATTTATGTAGATCTTTATTGTGTAGGGCAGGGTGTTTATTGGTAATCCTTTCCTACCCACAGTAATTTCTGTGGTCATATTTCTCGAAAGACGTCGCTTTCACTTCTATTTTAAGGACTTTGTTAAACCGGAATGGTAAACCAACGTGAAACCTCACGTAATATGTGTGTTTCTCGTGATTTCAAGTTGAAATTTTACCTATAATTGAAAGTCATTAAAAGACTAGCTTTCTTTCTAATAAGCGGAAGTATTTTATTCGGGTTAGCTAATTAATTCGTGTGATGAGGCGTGTCGGGTGCTGAGTGAGTGATTGCTATCGCATGGGCTGATGAGGGATTAAGTTAAATAATTACCTACGTAACCATTACTGTGCCCTTCAGGGAGGATATTGAATCGATTAGGGGATCGAGAAGCAATTTACTTCGTGGTAAAAGTATCGTTCTAGCATTAAGTGGTGGCATATCGATATACAGGGTTCCTGACGTCGCCAGGGAGTTGATTAGGCATGGCGCTCACGTAACCACATTCATGAGTAGGGAGGCACGTAAACTGCTCAGCTCCAGGATCATGGAGTGGGCCACAGGTGGTGCAGTCTATGTTGAGTTGAGTGGTTATGCGGAGCATGTGAACATATGCTCGAGTGCCGATGCTGTGGTTTTCATACCAGCCACCGCAAACACAATCGGTAAATTGGCGAATGGAATTGCGGATACGCCAATCACGCTTTGCGGCATGACAGCCCTAGGTGCGGGTAAGCCCGTACTGATTGTACCTGCCATGAACGAGTCCATGTGGAGGAATCCAATAGTTAGGGCTAATGTTGATAGGCTCAGGGACCTTGGTATTGGATTCGTTGAGCCTGTGGTTGAGGAAGGTAAAGCTAAACTTGCCCCCATTGACGAGGTTGTCGACTCCGTAATAGACATGTTGGCGCCCAAGGATATGGCCGGCCTATCTGTATTAATAACCTCGGGACCAACTCACGAGCATATCGACGCTACAAAGTACATAACCACACCGAGCAGTGGATTGACAGGTTATTACTTCGCCAGGGAGGCCCTGGCCAGGGGTGCCAGGGTTACGCTTGTTGAGGGCCCCGTAAGCATTAGGGATCCGCCTAATGCTGAGGTCTTTAGGGTAACCGGCGTTCTCGAGATGTACGACACCGTCATTAAACTGGTGAGTAAGAGGCGCTACGACTTAGCAATCCTAACAGCTGCACCCCTCGACTTCTACGTTAAGGATAGGGTTGAGGGTAAGTTAAGCAGTGATTTGGAAAAGGTCGTTATTGAGTTAATTCAGGCACCAAAAATCGCTAGAGACTTGAAAACGTATTCTCCAGCCACATTCTTAATAGCTTATAAGGCCGAGGTGAATATTTCGGAGGACGAGCTAATCAAGAGGACGTTAAGGAGGGCCTCCGAGGGCAATTGGGACTTGGCCCTAGCCCATACCGTGGGCTTGGGTAAGGGCTTTGGCACAGAGAAGGATGAGGTCATAGTCCTGGATAGGAATGGAGTGATGAGGAAGCTAGGCCCAATGCATAAGAGGGAGCTTGCTAGAGAGGTTCTAAATATATACGTCACAATTAATAATATAAAATCAATAAAGGGTAACGCTTTTAATCATTTATTTTGATCGAACACCGTGAGCGGACCCCTAGCCCCTGAAGATGTCAGAAGGAGGGTTTAATGCTGGTATCGATATCGACATTCTTCGCATGGGCCCTTGAGTACTACGACTTCCTAATCTATTTCTCACTAATTCTGTACATAAGTGAATTATTCTTTCCAAAATCATCGCCAGTAGCAGCGTTACTGTACACATTGTTGGTCTTCGCAGTTGGCTACTTCGCGAGACCCCTCGGTGCAATATTCTTTGGGCACATTGGTGATAAGTATGGGAAGCGAAACGCATTACTTGGTGATGCGGTAACCATGGCCGTCGCCACGATAGCAATAGCCTCGCTACCCACGTACTCGGAGGTGGGAGTTCTAGCACCAATACTACTAACGATTTTCAGATTCCTTCAGGGATTTGGCTATGGTGGCGAGGCAGGCGGAGGCGTGGTTTGGGCCCTTGAGTTTGCGTCACCAAAGTGGCGTGGTCTTGTTAACGGTGTCCTTAATTCCAGTATGTCAGTGGCTACGTTGTTAGCCACGGGCTTACTACTGCTTGTTAGTGCGTACTACCCATTTACCCACCATTGGTTGGAGAATACTCTTCCTAAATGGTGCCGTGGTTGTCATAGTTGGTCTCGTCATTAGGTTGTTAGCCCCTGAATCAATACTTTGGGAGAGGAGGAAGGACGAGGGAAGGCTTGTTAGGATACCGCTAGCTACCGCTGTTACAAAATATTGGTTCAGCCTGCTCCTGGTCATATTGATAAACTTGGGTTTAACATTCGTTTTCTATGCAGGTTATGGCTTTGTAACGACATTCACGAAATTACTTTCGGCATACATGCCCGAGCTTCAGAGGGCTTTCGTTAAGTTGACGTATGTTCCACTAATGCTTGGCAGCCTGGGCGGTGTAATTGGCAATACGCTCGGTGGTTACTTAACGGATATTTTCGGTAGGAGGAAGATGCTGATAATACCGACAGCAATACTCCTGGTGTTAATATACCCACTGTACTTATCGCTTACCACGTTGTATATACCCATAATGGCGCTGTCATTGGCTTTGATGTATTTCATATTCACTCTCTCCGCCACTGTACAAACGGCGTACTTCTCCGAGATATTCCCAACCGAGGTTCGTTGGTCAGGTATAGGGTTTGGATGGAATTTAAATGCAGCCATTGGTTCATTAGCGCCCACGTTCGCATTACTACTATACACAAACCTGAGGGGCACGACCAACCCAATAATTGCGGCAGCCCTCGCGCCATCGATAGTCGTCATTATCGGCGCTGCCATGACAATAATAGGGGCATCAATTGGGCCGGAGACTGTTAGAAAGCCGCTCGAGTAATTCAACTTGAGAAATTAATCAATATAATCAAATTTAATATAATCAAATTTTAAGGCTCCCTACGACTCTTTAATAGTTCTATTAGCTCCTTAACAACTTCCCTATAGTCCCCAACAACTCCGTAATCCGCGTACTGGAATATGGGAGCATTGGGATCACTGTTTATGGCTACTATTATCTTAGACTCCTTCATACCGAAGATATGCTGTATTGCACCACTCACACCAACGCCTATGTAGAGGGTCGGTCTTATGGTCTTACCCGTCTGACCAACCTGTCTATCGGCATTCAACCAACCAGCGTCCACCACCTTTTTAGTACCTCCAATGGTACCACCCAATAACCTAGCGAGCTCGGTCAGTAACTTAACGCCATCAACTCCACCAACACCACGCCCTGCAACAACCACTATATCCGCCTTCTCAACTGGTGACATTTCCTCACCCTTAACCACAGGCCTCTCTTCAACTAACCCCTGACCGTTTATGCTTGGTATTGAATCAAGTGTTTCACTAATTATCTCTCCGCTCCTGCTCGTATCCCTCGGTGGCGTTGGGAATACATTAGGCCTAACGCTGGCTAGTTGTGGTCTCCTGCTGGGTGTCCTTATATGCGCGAGTATGTTGCCACCATATGTTGGTCTTACTTGATCCAAGTCCCTTGTCTTTGGATCCACATCAAGTTCCGTGCAATCAGCCGTAATACCTGTTCTTAATGAATTGGCAACGTATGGTGCAAGTTCCCTGCCCCTCTTTGTGGCGGCAAACAGTATTATCTCTGGCTTGTACTTATTAGCTAATTGCACTATCACGTTCGCGTAAACATGCGGAATATACTTCGATAAGGCTGGGTGATCCACGTATACGACCCTATCGGCTCCGTAGTAGATGGGCTCCTTAACGACATCACCCAGGTTATTACCTACCATGATTGCCGTGACGTCGGTATTAATCTTGCTCGCCAACTCCCTAGCCTTACCTATTAATTGCAGGCTCCCATCCTTGATAACCCCATTCACGTACTCCACATAAACCCAAATTCCCTTATGCTCATTCTTATTAACTGGGTTCCACTCACTACATATTTTTTGTTGTGCTTGAGCTGTGCTCATGGTCTTATCACCCCCTCCTTAGTTAGGTTATCCAGTAACCACCTGGCTGCCTCCTTAGGATCACCCTTAAACAACTGCCTCTTCCTCTCTATTGGTTTTGCATCCTCTATCTTCGCAACTATCGTTGGCGAGCCTCTAAGCCCAATGCACTCCCTCTCGAGCTTCAGCATGTTATTATCAATAACCTTAACGAGACCATTAACCCTGGCATTTATCTTCCTAACGAGACTTAGATCCCTCGGTGGATTGCTGTTCTTATATACACTGATTATTATCGGCATTTTATACTCATAGGTCTCGTAAACACCCTCATCCTCTAAGTACCTGGTCACCCTGATGACCTTATCCTCAAGCCTAGCTTCAGCCTCAACTGCATAGTAAACATAGGGCAGGTTCAACCACGACGCAACCTGGGCAGGCATGTGCGCTGTTGTTGAGTCGGTGGTTTCCTCACCAAATACTATTAGATCGAAATCGGGGAATAGCCTCTGTATGCTCCTTGCCACGGTATGCGAGGTAGCAAGGGTATCGGCTCCAGCAAAAGCCCTATCGGTGATTAGGTAGGCTTCATCGGCTCCCATGCCTATTGTTGACTCGAGGAAGTCCTTACCGCTGGGTGGCGCCATGGACATTGTTATTACCTTACCACCATACTTATCCTTAAGCCTCAATGCAAACTCAAGGGCATTTCTATCGTAGGGATTAAGCATAAGTGGGACACCCTCACGAACAAGGTTGTGCGTGACTGGGTCCAGGCGTACAGCTGTTACGTTGGGTACAGCCGCCTTAACTGGTACTATTATTGTTAACCCACCCATTATGATGCCTAGTTCATTTGACTTAATATGCATTTCTAACCTTTGACATATATAACTCTATATAATGCATTATATGAATGCGTGATTAATATTCTACCCATTAGTAACTTTCTAGAACCTTTTTCATTATTATTATTAATTCATTTAATTTTAGCCGAATCGATATTGTACACCAAAGCCCGATTTTGGATAGTTCCACTCAATGTTGTTCTCTGGGCATACTACACGGCATGTACCGCACTCAAGACAGCCTTCGTGTGAGAATAGTACTGTTCCATCAGGGCCTGGCGTATAGCATCTTGCTGGGCATAAGTATAGGCATGGCTTCTTATCGCACCTCCTGCATCGCTCCGGGTCTATTATCCTGATGTGGGGTCTCTGGTCAACATCCCAGGCGTTACTGTTCAACCTCTCCTCAATAGGAATCCTCCTGTCCAGACTCATAGGTTCATCACCACCCTAATGGCATCCCTTGCCAGATCCATGAGTGTGACGTTCCCCTTAGCCTCGAGTAAGGTTGAGCCGAGCCTCCTCGGTGTACCATCGACGTCGAAGTATCGTGCCAAAACCTTATTTATCAACCTCACGTAGTCACTATAGAGCCTAGGTTCAATTAAAACTTTATGCGCATTTCTAAATGCCCTGAGCTCCCTAAGTACGAAGGATTCCTCGAGGAGTTTGCCGTAGATTGACAGCGTTTCGGCATCGTACTTACCCACATCATGCGCCTTAGTAATAGCTTCAGCAGCCACCCTACCGCTCTCCATCGCAAAGTCCACACCCCTAATAATAATGCCCAGGTGAAGTAGGAATCCTGCAGCATCGCCAATAACTAGGTAGCCATTACCGTACAGGTTCGGTGGTGAAGCGTTGAGACCAGCCACGGGGGTTAGGTGTGCTGAGTATTCGAGGAGTTGTCCACCCTTTATCAATCTCTTGATTAATGGATGAAGCCTAAATTCCTCAACCAACTCATGCACTGGGGTATCTAATTGATATCCATGGCTTAAGTAAAGAACCACCCCCAGGGTTATTGCCTCCTTATTCGTGTAGATAAAGGCGCCACCAGGTAGGTAATGGGTTGGGTATCCAGCCAAAACCCACGCTAACCCCTCATCCTCATCCAAGCCAAACCTCTCATTTATCGCGTTCCTATCCAACTTAATTACCTCCTTAACACCAAGGGCCACAATCTCCGGACTTAACTTAGGTGCTAGCTCGCTCCTTTCGAGCACAAGCCTATTTATGCCCTCGGCTATCACAACCACATCGCCATAGACCTCATCATTACCAGCCCTAACACCAACAACCCTACCATCCCTAATGATCAAGGAATCTATGGGTATCTCAGGAATAACAACAGCACCGGCTGACTCAGCCTTCTTATCAAGCCATTCCACAAAATTCGTTAAGTACGCAGTGAATGACCTATGCTCGGTTTTAATTGTTTCGAAATCAATCGTGGTCCAGGAATCCTCGGTCATCATTGTAATCCTCTCCCTCCTGACCCAACGCTCCACAGGGGCCTCCTTGACGTACTCTGGGTATAGCTTATCGAGCACGTGGGCGTATATTCGACCACCAAACACATTCTTACTACCGGGTTTCTTACCCCTCTCAACAACCAAAACCTTGAAACCCCTATTAGCCAATTGTTGTGCCGCCGTAAGTCCCGCAGGGCCGGCCCCAACCACTATAACATCGAATTTACCACTCACGAGGTCAAAGCTAAGACATACATCTTATTAAGCATTAACACTACATAGATCTATAAATTAAGTTGATGCCCTTTTACGTATGATGAGGATGAACCCAGCTGATGAATGATGCGTGCTCTATCCTGGCTGAGAGATATTGAAAAAGAGATTGCTTTTACAATAAACCTCATAGCATGCTCACAACGCTTCTCGAGTAAACAGGCTTAATTGATATCCAAAAAGAGAAAGCAATTGATGTCTTCACTAACTGAAAATATAGATAAAATCGTTGAGAAAAAAATTGAGAGTTCGGGAAGTGGAGCTGGTGCATTAATTGCGGCAATTAGGATATTGAACAGAGGTGCTGTTAGGTGGGCCCTGAGGTTATTAACGAAGGAGGTGGAATTTAATGGTGAAAGGAAACCATTGATGGAGTGGGTATTGGCAAAGTACGTTGGTGAGGAGCAATGCCCAACGGTTGCCCACTTCGTGGCGCCATTCTTTGAGATGGGCATGAAGTTGGCGACGGCGTGGCTTCATGCCGATGAGGAGCCAATTAAGGAATTGCTAAGTGACCCAGCGATAAGGAGGGGTATAGTAACTACTTTACGTGGCATTGCACTATTCGGAGTAACGACACCCCAGAAGTTACCTGCGCCATTCTTCATAGTCTGGAACTTCACCAACGCCTGCAACCTAAAGTGCACACATTGTTATCAGAATGCGGGTAAGCCATTACCCAACGAGTTAACACTTGAGGAGAAGCTTAGGGTGGTCAAGGAGCTGGATGAGGCTGGTGTGCCGGCTATTGCCCTATCTGGTGGTGAACCCACGGTACACAGGGACTTCTGGCCCGTCCTCGCTGAAATAAGTAGGAGGGGCTTTTACCCAGCCATCGCCACAAACGGAACAACATTCGCAAACCTCGAATTCGCGGAGAGGGCTAAGAAGCTTGGGCTTAGGTACGTGGAGATAAGCATAGACGCCGCAGATCCCGCTGTACATGATAAGTTCAGGGGTGTTCCTGGCGTCTGGTCTAAGGCCGTGCAGGGATTGAGAAATGCCGTTAAGTTGGGCTTCAGTGCGGCTCTCGCGTTCACGGTAACAAAATACAACATACACGAGGTTGATAAAATACTCGACCTAGCCCAGGAGATTGGTGTTAAGCGTGTCGTGTTCTTTAACTTCGTACCTGTGGGCAGGGGTCGTGAGAATCTCGAGATCGACCTATCCCCTGAGGAGAGGGAGGAGTTCCTTAGGCATATCTATAAGGAGATGAAGAAGAGGAAGATGGAAATAATAAGCACAGCCCCCCAGTACGGTAGGGTAGTTAACCAATTAAGCAATGGTGAGGATGTATCGCCCACACACTTCGTTGTTGCGAACGACCCAATAACCAGGGAATTAACGGAGTTCATTGGCGGCTGTGGCGCCGGCAGGGTTTACGCAGCCATTGAGCCCGAGGGCACGTTAACACCATGTGTGTTTCTACCATATCCGGTGGGTAACTTGAGGACTAAGTCCTTCTGGGATATATGGATGGATCCATTCATGGAGAACTTCAGGGATAGGGATAGGCTCGAGGGCTTCTGCGGTAAGTGTCCATATAAATTAATATGTGGTGGTTGTAGGGCTAGGGCATACAACTACTTCGGTGATGTGTTGGCACCGGATCCAGGCTGTATCTACAACTCAGCGGAGTGGCGTAAATTAACGGAGGACTTGGCTAAGATTAAGGTGAAGATTTCACCATTGGTATTCAAGTGAGGTGATGCGCATGAAGGTGCTCTTAGCCGTTCCGCCGGGCATTGATAAACTGGAGCTATACAGGGTACTTGGTTTGAAGGCACCACCGTTAGGTCTTGCCTGGATAGCCGCAGTACTTGAGAGGGCTGGTCATAAGGTTAGGATTATTGATTCACCAACGGATGGTATTGATTTAAAGGCGTTCATGAATGAGGTTAGGTCCTGGAACCCTGATGTCGTTGGTATAACCGCAATAACGCCAACAGTATATAAGGCGTATGATGCAGTCAAGGCAGTTAAGGAGTACGATAAGGACTTGCCCGTGATAATGGGCGGTCCTCACGTAACATTCATGTACGAGGAAGCTCTTAATAATGGTGTGGATGTTGTTGTTAGGGGTGAGGGTGAGTACACAACCCTGGAGTTAATAAATACGATAGAGAAGGTGGGTCTTGATACGGGTCAATTCAAATCAATAAGGGGTTTGGCGTTTAGGAGTGGTGATGGGATCATAAGGACACCAGATAGGCCACCCATCAAAAATCTTGATGAGCTACCACCGCCGGCCCGTCACTTACTGCCAATGGATAAGTACACATTGTTTGGTAAGCCTATTAGGATAATACATGCAATGGCCAGCAGGGGTTGCCCGTATGGTTGTTCGTTCTGTTCCACATCATACTTCTGGGGTAGGATGGTTCGTTATAGGTCGGCGAAGGCTGTGGCTGATGAGATCGAGGATGCGGTTAATAGGTATAAGACCAACATTGTTGTGTTTACGGATGATGAATTCACCCTGGGCAAAAGGTTCGTTTATGACTTCCTTAGGGAGATCAGGGAGAGAAAGCTGGACATAAATTTCTCGTGCGGTTCAAGGGTTGACACTATTGATAGGGATATGATTGTGAAACTGAAGGAGCATGGATGCACAGCGCTTTACTTCGGCGTGGAGTCAGGTAGCCAAGACACCATCAATAAGATTGGTAAGAGGATAACACTGGAGCAGGCTGTTAAGGTGTTTCAATGGGCCAAGGAGATTAATATAGACCATGTTGGTTCATTCGTGATAGGTTTCCCATGGGAGAGCATTGAGGATATGAAGAACACGGTTAGATTCGCCATGAAGTTAGACCCGACATATGCCCAATTCACCGTGGCGACCCCATACCCAGGGACACCACTTTATTATCAAGCCGTTAGTGAGAACCTAATTGAGGATTGGAATTGGGAGCACTACACAACACTTAGGGCAGTCATGAGAGGTTATAGGTTTACGAAGGAGCAGGCACAGAAAATGCTTCAGTGGGCCTATGTTAAGTACTACAGTAGGCTTGGATTCGTGATCCATGAGTTAATCCATGGCAGGTTGGGCACGATAATTACGGCAATAAAGAACTCGCTCGTTCCATGGTTCACTGAAAGATTACTTGGGCGTGGTGAATAACTAGCCTCATGTATTGCTAAGAATCTCCCTTAAAATTATAAGGTTTTTCCTACCAGGTAATGTGGCATTTATGAAGGAGTCCCTATTAATATTAACACCCCACCTATTGACTATGCTCAATACCTCATCAACATTGTGATCATCAAATACCCCCTTCTCTATGTAATCATGGACTAGACTTAATACGCCATATACCGTGTCTATGCCGTAAACCTTCGCCAACCAAATCACGATATCCGGTATATTCAATATTACCAAGTTCTTGTCACTTAACCTTATGATCAACCTCATGTATAACGTCGTTACATTGTTTACGGACGTGCAGGGTATCTTTGCACAATCGACATCACTCACAATGTATGTATCATAAACTTTGATGTTGCCTGTGGTGAATTCTATCGAGAGATGCACGTTAAGCTTTCCCAAGCTAAATATTTCTATTTCATTACCAATCTTCTCGGTAATCCTCCTCATGCGCCTAAAGAATTTATAAACATCATTCCTATCGCAATTCCTAGCAATCAAAGGCGTGGTTGCCAGTACGGGAAGGTCTGAACATGCTAGGTTTAGACTGCTACATAGGATGGCTCTTTTATAAAGTATGAATGATATTAGGTGAAGTGTATCCATGTACTTTATTGGGCATTCATTGGTTGGTACTTCTCGGAAATCCATAAGTTAGTAAAATACTGTCCTCAACCGCTTATAAACCTATTGATATACAGCCGTAAATTTACGCCTGAATTATCGTTTTATTTCTTAGCAGCCGCCTTCTTCTCCCCCTTCTTTCTCATTTCCTCCCTAATTTTCCTAGCCTCCTCCTTAGGCATATTCCTAAGCTTAACATAGAGAGGCTCGACCCTCTCGCCGACAGTTGGATCATCATATACATGAGCCTCAATTATACTTCTGTGTCTACCATATTCAGTGACCACCCTAATCACGTAGACCTGCTTAACATCAACGCCAAGGGCCTTGGCAACCTCCTCACGTAGCTGCAGCCTACTTGGTGTGGGTAGTCCTACGTGCCAAACTTCAGCCGTTACTTCCTTACGACCAACTACCTTATTGTCCCTAATCATTGTTAACTTAGTTATGACTTTCCCAACCTCAACACCCTCAGGTAGGCTTGGTGTTGGTACAGACATTCAGGGATTCGTGAAGCATACCCCTTAATAAGCTTAAACTCCTAAGGTATTGCCTTAGGTGCCTCGATCGCCTTAAAACAGGACGCCATTTCGTAAGGGCCTTATAACACATCAATCGCGTACATACCCTCCTTCTTTATACCCAGTTTACTTGCTATGCATGATTCCTCGGGCTTCAACACTATTATGAGCCCCATCCAGTCCTTACTAAAGTCTGTACTACCACAGACTGGGCATTTCTCCGTCTCCTCAGGCACCACAGCCTTACAATTCCTACAAGCCTTGTAACCAGGTAGTGGGCTTCGCCTAACTGGTCTCCTTCCCCTGGTGCTCATTCCTTCTATGTCTGGACTTTAACATTTAATAAACTTATCCGGAGCGGGTTAAATGGTTTTCGATGCGCGAGGTTATTGAGAGAGTTATTGATGTGTTTAGGGGTTTGGGTAATGAGTTGAGGCGGACTGGTTGGTTCGTGGATGGTCCTGAGTCCACCAGGTGGTGGGGTGGGGCTGAGTCTCCTGACGAGGTTGTGATAACCGCAATCCTAGTTCAACAAACCAGGTGGGAGGTTGTTGGTGAGGTTCTCGGTAGGCTTAGGGTTCTCGGCTTAAATAAGATTGAACGCATTGCGGAAACAAGCCCGGAAGCGCTTGCCGACATCATAAAGGGTGTTAATTACAGGTTTACAAAGGCCGTGAGGCTCGTAAAACTGGCGAGGAACATCGTAAGTGTTGGTGGGCTAGAGGGGCTTAGGTCAATGAGTAACGTTAGGGATTTCCTACTTAACCAGGATGGTGTTGGTGAGGAAACCGCAGATTCGATAATGCTCTTTGCCCTAAACATACCGTCACTACCAATTTCACAATACACAAAACGCGTTTTCAGTAGGGTTCTTGGGATAAATCTTGGTAATGGCTATAGCTCGTGGAAGGGGTTCCTCGAGGAGGTATTACCGAGGGATTTATACATCTACAAGCTTGTGCATGCATCGGTAGTCACGATAGGTAAGCAATACTGCCTACCTCAAAAGCCCCTATGCAACCAATGCCCATTACGCAGCGTATGCAAGTACGCACTGACCTCCTCCCTGCCTTGAAAGGGCGTGGGAGGTTTCCTCGCCCTGCCTTCATCGGCTCCTCCGGCTGGGTTCATGGGACTGCCCCGGGCCAGCATTGCGAGGCTTTCCTCGCTGGCCTTTATTCTCTTCATGATGTGTTGTAGGAGGGTTAC